>JBEGTV010000234.1:0-4805 GCA_041179225.1 Deinococcota bacterium
AAGGCATCAAACGCCGTTAAACGCGGGTCTGATGGTGGAAAACCCAGTTCGTCTCGAGACAGCACATGAAAAATGCTCCGCCCAAGGCGTTTATCGCGCAGGAGTTGCGAAATATGGTCATAACGCAGGACAAAAACTTTTTTCCATACATCATCATAAAAAATTGGTTTGGTGCTGCGTAAATCCCCCAGAATCGGGTATGGATTGCGGATAAAATCTGGATTGTTTAACTCGAGATGATGGGTTTGCATCGGTCTAGTTTACAGGGTTTACTTGATTAGCGGTTTGCCGTCCAATGTCATAGCATGGAATGTCGAATGCTCAGAAGGATGTTCCTTAATCAGCTTTGCTTTTACTTCTCGACTATCTTCTTGGGACAAATCCGTAACTCGCAAGTAAACAAATACTTCATTTCTTGTTGGTAAGACTTTGGATGGTTTAACATATCCTAATCGCACAATTGTCAGATTTTGAATTAATACCCATTGATTGAGATTTAGCCCAACTGGTTCTTCCCTAATCATCGAACTTAACACAGAACCATAATTGGGGTCGTTCCACATTCCAAATTTGTGAGGAATAGTTGCCCATTCCATACCCGTAAAACTCTTGCTGTTGAATTGATATGGTACTGGTGTTGGTATTTGCTTACCTTGACTATCTCTATTGGCTTTTACATTAACTGATTTAAATGGGCTATGAATCACAGCATTGATCTGATGATTTTCGACTCCGTTTTTCTGACTTTTGGTTTTTGAAATTCCAGACCATAAAAACAACTCAATTGAAGTTGGATTTTGAATAGAGTCAGGAGATGTCGGAAAATACTTATCGCGTGTATTTGTAGCCATCACATACCATCTTGATGAAAAAGGTGTTATATATAGAATTTCAATGCTTCTTGAGCCACGAGGTAAACTAAGACGAAACTTATTGTAATTTGCTCGCTCAACAAATTCCTTATCTACTCTTAACGTGTAATCCATATCTTGAGAGTTCAGTTCTAACGTAGCTATTTGTGTCCTTCCCCAAAAGTAATCCCATCGGTGTTGCCATACCCACCAACTCGAGATTCCAAGCAGGGCAATTGCTACTAATACCCAGCCTAAGCGGTGGGTAAACGCATGTCCCAATAGCGCCCGATTGGTACTGAAGGCATCACCCAAGTCTTTGATCGCTAAATACTCGGCTTCTTCTCGAGTATGCCCTTCACACATCAGTTCTTTAACGCGGATATTCAGATTAACCCTGATTTCTGCCGCCGTGTCTATGCGTTCAAACTGCGGCAAGCCAGCCGTGGCGCGGTGAATGTATTTGTCTATGGCTCGAGTTTTCATATTGCCCCCATGAGGCTGTCCAGCGCTGTTTTTACTCGTGTCCACTCGAGTTTTTTCTTGGCAAGAGCGCTGCGCCCGTCGTCAGTTAGGACGTAGTATTTGCGTGGTGCGCCGCCTGTAGTGCTTGGTTGCCAAGTGCTGTCTATCCAGCCGAGCTTAACTAGGCGGTGCAGAGCCGGATAAAGACTGCCTTCTTTGAACTCGAGGGCGTGGTTGGTGCGGTTTTGGACTTCTTTGATAATCTCGAGTCCATAGAGCGCTTCTTGCTCGAGGACAGCAAGAATCACCAATTCAAGGTCAAGTTGTTTTTGGTTGGTGTTCATGGAATGACTATAGTATGAAATAAGTATCTTGTCAAATAAGTTAGTTGAATCTCTCAAAACTGGCTATACTAAACCCATGCCCAGAGTCGCCACCAATACCGAACCACTGACTTTTGAAGCCTACCTTGAACTCGAGGAGCAGCAAACCGTTCGTCATGAATTTGTGGATGGTTTTATGTTTGCAATGGCAGGTGCAACAAAATTTCATAACCTTATTGCCAGTAATATTCATGCAAAAGCCAGAATCGCGGCTCGAGCCAAAGCCAACTGCGCTGCCTATATGGAAAATGTCAAACTTCGCACCCCAAACGGTATTGGTTATTATCCAGATGTGGTGGTCAGTTGCGATGATGACATCAAAGAATTGGTCATTCACAAGCCATGTTTGATTGTCGAAGTTCTATCAAGCAGCACCGAGGATATTGACCGTGGTGAAAAATGGCTCAATTACCAAAAAGCCTTGAGCTTGAAGATGTATGTGCTGGTGCGCCAAGACAAAAAATTTCTTGAAATTTACAAACGCAACCCCGATGATACTTGGCAGTACAGCACCCTCGAGGAAGCGGGAATTATCGAGTTTTCATGCTTAGATTTTGTCTTGACACTCGAAGAAATTTATGAGGACGTACCGTTTAGCGCTTAAAAATCTCGAGTCCGTTTAGCCCTGCAATAATTGCCATGTCCGCATAACCCACGAATAAACCTGTGCCAATCACGCCCGGAATATGGCGCATTCGCGCATCGAGTTCTCGAGGCTCGAGGATTTCCCTAAATTTACAATCGGCAATAAAATTATTGTTATCCGACAGTACCGCTTGTCCGTCACGCATTCTTAGGCGCACTTGGACTTGTGGGGCAATATCGGCAAGTTTTACCATTGTGGCTCGAGAACCCCATTGCATGATTTCGACTGGTACAGCCCATTTATACCCGAGGTACGGCACAAGTTTGGTGTGGTCTGCCACAACAATAAAGCGTTTGGCATTGAATTCCACCAGTTTTTCGCGTACCAATGCGCCACCGCCCCCTTTGATTAACTCTAAATTTGGGTCTATTTCATCTGCGCCGTCTATTGCAAGGTCAACGCCTGCCGCCGAAAGTTCCATCAAGGGAATCCCGCATTCAAGCGCCAGTTTTTCGGACTCAAGGCTGGTGGCAACCCCAATAATATCAGCTAAACGCCCATCCTTTAAGCGCCGTCCCAACTCGAGAATCGCGTGTTTGGCGGTGCTACCTGTACCTAAACCAACGGTCATACCCGTTTCGATATAATCTACGGCTTTTATTGCCGCTTTTTCTTTAAGTGTTTCTAAAAACCCAGTCTCGAGATTCATATTTTTTGTGCCTCTCGCAATACTTTTTCGACATCTTCGGCATGGGTTTCAGTTTGAACTTTCTTCCAAGTTTTCACAATTTCACCTTCGGGGTTAATTAAAAATGTGTAGCGCAAAATTCCAGTGAAGATTTTACCGTACATGTTCTTGTCGCCATACGAGCCATAACTTTTGGCAAGTTCGGCATTGGCATCTGCTAGAAGCGGAAAATTCAATTCATATTTCTGTGCAAATTTACCGTGGCTGTCCACACCATCAGCACTGACTCCCAACACCGTCGCACCTAAGGCTTTAAGGTTGCTTAAACCATCTCTGAAAGAACAGGCTTCTTTGGTACACCCCGGAGTGTCATCCTTGGGATAGAAATACAACACCAACCAATGTCCTTGGTACTGCTCGAGACTGTGCAGAGTGTTATTTTGATCGGGTAAATTAAAGTCTGGTGCTTTCACAAACTCATTCTAACGTCAAGCTGTAGATACGAACGTCTCGAGGGTCTCTCGAGGTGTACGGGTCATCACGTCTCGAGGTGTCCATGCTACACTTCTAAAGTTTGCTCGAGAAACCTCGAGTTGGAGGCATCATGCTTGGAATCGGAATCGTCGGCTTGCCGAATGTCGGAAAATCAACTCTCTTTAATGCAATTACAAAAGCTGGTGCGTTGAGCGCCAATTATCCGTTTGCTACGATAGACAAAAATATCGGTATGGTGAGCTTAAAGGATGAACGATTAAATGCCTTAAGTAAACTCTATTCTAAAGGCGATCGCGTCCCACAAGTTATTGAAACCCATGTTGAATTTGTGGATATTGCGGGTTTGGTCAAAGGGGCATCTTCGGGAGAAGGATTGGGCAATCAGTTCTTAGCCCACATTCGTGAAGTTAGCGCGATTGCTCATGTGGTTCGTTGTTTTGAAAATCCTGATATTATTCATGTGGCAGGTAAAATCAATCCACTCGAGGACATTGCCATTATCAATACAGAATTGGCGCTTGCTGATTTGCAAACCTTAGAGAAGCGCCTAGACCGCTTACGAAAAAATGCCAAAGGCAATAAAGATGATGCTGAACTTCTCGAGAAAGTCGAAGCAATTCTTAAACCACTCTCTGACGGCATTCCGGCTCGTTTAACAGGAATAGAAATTCCCAAGGAACTGGGTCTTATTACTTCTAAACCGCTCTTGTACGTGATGAATGTAGATGAAGCCACCTTAGCCGAAGATAACGACCATGTTAAAACAGTCCGAGAATACGCAGCCAACGAAGGTGCAGATGTGGTGAAAATCTCGGCACAAATCGAAGGTGAAATTGCTGATCTCGAGCCTGAAGAAGCCGCGATGTTCCTAGAAACACTGGGTTTAACTGAATCTGGTCTCGAGCGACTGGTTAAAGTTGGCTTTCACTCGCTGGGTTTACAAACTTTTATCACGGCTGGCGAGAAAGAAACTCGGGCTTGGACAATTAAAAAAGGCACAAAAGCACCTCAAGCCGCAGGAGAAATCCATACCGATATTGAACGTGGTTTTATTCGGGCTGAAGTGATCGAATGGGAGAAATTAATTGAAGCGGGTAATTTAGTCAATGCCAAAGCCAAAGGTTGGGTCAGAAGCGAAGGCAAAGAGTACGAAATGCGTGACGGCGACGTGGTAAACTTCTTGTTTAATGTCTAAATCGTTACTAGCAGCTAGTCATTAGCATCTAGCTTTTAAAGTCCTAAGTAAAAAATTTATAACTTTGATTTCGTTAGGCAACTCGAGCGACCACCCGTCTCGAGTTGTTTCATCTCGGTTTCACACTTTTTTTGGTATGCTC
>JBEGTV010000235.1:0-4803 GCA_041179225.1 Deinococcota bacterium
AAATTCATCAGCTTGGGCAGCTTGGGCGGCAGCAAGAACATCTTCTAAACTGGCTTCTGGTTCGCCGTAAGCAATGTTTTCGCGCACCGAACCACTAAAGAGCGTGGCTTCTTGTAGCACAATGCCAATCTGACCGCGTAGGCTCGAGAGTTGCAGGTCACGCAGGTCAAAGCCGTCTATTTTGATACTGCCCTTGGTCACATCATAAAAACGTGGAATCAGGTTGGTTAAACTCGATTTTCCACTGCCTGTAGAACCAAGAATCGCCACGACTTGTCCAGCTTGGACAGAAAAATTGATATTTTTGAGGACTTCTTTTTCTGCACCTAGGTAGCGAAAAGACACATCCTTAAATTCGACATTGCCAATCAGTGGGGGTAACACAACAGCCTCTTTTTTATCTTGAACATCCAGAGGTGCGTCCAGCACTTCAAAAATTCGTTCGGCACTGCTTCCTGCCCGTGCAATCCCAGCCGCTAAGAAGCCAAGTGTAAAAATGGGTTGCAATAAAAACCCAAGGTAAGCATTAAACGCCAGTAATTCACCTAAACTTAGTTTGCCACCCAGCACCTCGAGACCACCGTACCAAATCACTGCCAAAGTTCCAAGGTTGCCAAATAAAATCACATTCGGAAAAATTCCAGCAATAGACTGTATCGTGCCAACATTCTTCTCGAGTAAATCAGAGTTAGCTGTCTGGTAGCGTTGTTGTTCAAAGTTTTCTCGAGAAAATGCTCGAACCACTTTTAAGCCACGTAAATCCTCTTGCAGTACGGTGTTGAGTTTACTTAAGGCAATCTGAACTTGCCCAAAACGTGGTCCGATTTGACTGACAAATCTAAATAACAAGTAAAAAATCGGTGGAATGGTCAGCAGCACAATTAAAGTTAAAGACCAATTGACCACAAAAAGCACAATCACTGTTCCAAATAAAGTCAACAGAGCCGCAATAATTTGGACAATCCCTGTACCGACAAAACCGCGCACTGCTTCGACATCCGAAGTTAAGCGTGTGACTAAATTGCCTGTTTGAGCTTGGTCATAATAACTAAAACCTAGGCGTTGTAATTTCTCGAACAGCGTTTCGCGGATGTCAAAAGCCACTCCTTGCGAAGCGCGTTCTGCCAAATAGCCTTGGGCAAAAGTAAATAAACTCCTGAGCAAAGCTGCACCAATTAAACCCGCCACAGCGTATAAAACTGTGTTTTGGTTTTGCTTGGCAATGCCATCATCTATGGCAATCCGAATCAGTTGCGGCGCAAAAAGGTTGGCAACTGTTACCAGCAGCAGCGAAACCAAAGCAGCGACACTCTCGAGTCGGTAAGTTTTTAAGTAACCTAAAGCCCGTCCAACAGCTTTGTTCGCTCCGGGGCTTGGCGCAGGGCGAGATGGAGAATTCGTCACGGGTCTAAGCATACCTCATGGTTTGCAGGTAGAATCGGGGCATGAAAGGGCAGAAACGCAAAGAATTCTCGAGTTTTACACTGGCTCAGGCTTTGTTAGAACTTGAGTCACTCGAGGAATTCAAACCTAAAAGGTAACTCGAGCCTGTTTTTTGGCTTCCAAATTATATTAAAGTGTGAGGCGTGTCTTCTCTAACCACTGCGATTCAAGATTTTTTAGATTCGGTGCTTCCTAAAGCTCATGCCACACCCGAAATAGCGGCGCTGTACAGCATGATGCGCGATTATCCTTGGCGCGGCGGCAAAATGATTCGCTCTAAAATTTTGATTGCTTCTTGTGTGGCACATGGCGGTTCGTTTGAAAAAGCCTTGCCTCTGGCGGCGGGACTCGAGATGTTTCAAAATTGGGTTCTAATTCATGATGACATCGAAGATGACTCGGATGAACGGCGTGGGCAACCTGCACTGCACCGCATTCATGGGATGCCATTGGCGCTTAACACGGGTGACGCGCTGCATGTGTACATGTGGCAAGTGGTGCATCAGGCAGCCGTACCCCAAGCCTTTGAAACATTTTTAACCATGATTCACCGAACTGCCGAAGGGCAGCACATTGATTTATCTTGGGTGCAAAATAAACGCTGGGACATGGGTGTGAAAGATTACTTGCAGTTGGTGCGCTTAAAAACTGCTTTTTATACGGTTGTCGCGCCACTTCAATTGGGGGCGTTGGCGGCTGGGGTTGAACCAGATGCGGGTTTACTCGAGGCTGGTCTTGATTTGGGAATTGCTTTTCAGATTCGTGATGATGTATTGAATTTAACAGCCTCTTTTGCCGATTATGGCAAGGAGATCGCAGGTGATATTTTAGAGGGTAAACGCACATTAATGCTGATTCGATTACTTGATGTGGCTGTTCCACTTGAGCGCTCGGAGATTGTGGTGATTCTCGAGCAACCACGCGAAAGCAAAACCAAAGAGCAAGTTAAGTTTATTCTTGATTTAATGAAAAAGTATGATTGCATTCAGTACGCTCAAGAAATTGCAGACAAGTATGCAAAGGGTGGTTTGGCACAACTCGAAGTCAGTTTGCAGACAGCCCCGAACCGCCAAGCTGTTACCGAGATTCTCGAGACAGCACGTACTCTTGCCATACGACATGCGTAAGATTGCTACACCTTATGCGTAAGATTGCCACACGACTTGCCTGAAACTTGGTAGACTGATTGCATGGCAAATATCTTGGTGCTGGACGATGAAGCCTCGTTGTTGCGCCTGATCGTGACGATTCTCGAGCGTGGGGGGCATACGGTCAGCAGTTTTCAAAAACCCTTGGAAGCCCTTGCGAAACTCGAGAATTTTGTGCCAGATGCGATTATTTCTGATATTTCAATGCCCGTGATGACTGGCTTAGAATTTTGTAAAAAAGTACGTGAAATGCCGCATTTACAAACCACACCATTTATTTTTTTAAGTGCCTTAAGTGAACGTCCAGACATGCGGGCTGGGATGAATGTCGGGGCGGATGATTATTTGTTAAAGCCATTTACGCCCTCAGAAATTCTGGAGGCAGTCGATGTTCGCTTAAAACGAGCGATTTTGTCTCGTCCGGTGGCAAATGTTTTACAATCTTCTTTGCAGATCGAAGCTAAAGCCCTAGGTGGAATAAATGTTGTCTATAAAGGCACGGAAGTCGCATGGGCTTCTAAAAAAGCGGCTGAATTCTTCTTTTATTTGCTTGAGCGCCCCAATGGTGTGACCACATGGGAAGCGGCAGAAGCCTTGTGGCGCGATAAAGACGAATCTCGAGCCGCTAGTGTTTTCCATACCACTTTGCACCGTTTGCGTAAAACCTTGGATGAAGATGTGGTGTTTACCAAAAATCGGCGGTATTACTTGAAAGCCAATCTTGAAATTGATTTTGATGTGAGTCAGTATCAGCGTTTGGTGCGTCAATCAGAACAAGCACCAGATGAGACCACTTTTGCCAATGCGATTAAATTATATGGTGGGGCATATATGGCAGGTTGCGATTCGCTGTGGTGCGAAGACAAACGCGAAATGCTCCATGCTACACACCTGAGTTTGTTACTCGAGGCATCTCGGTTTGCAGAAGAACACTTGGATTTGCGCCGTGCCGCTTGGTATGCCCACTTGGCAACTCAGCACGAAAGCTATGCGGATCAGGCTTGGATGGCTTTGGCTCGAGTTTATGAGTCTTTGGGTGATCTTAAACGCTCAGACCGAGCTAAGCAACGACTGACGGCATGGGATGAATAACCTAGGTTAATCTGAGGTAATCCCTCGAATGATTAAGATACATTAGGACTATTCCCACCGTTGCCCATCAAAATAATTGATAGATTAAACCGATGAGGTATTTTCTAATTTGGTTTTTGATGTTGGGTTTGGCGCTTGCAGTGCCACTTCAAGCATTGCCAAATGTACCGTATTTACCAGATGCTAGTCGGATTGATGTGGTGGGTCTGGACTTAAAAGTCAAACATGCCACAGGTGTGGTGATGAAAAGAACCTTAACTTTAATTGCTGATAAAGCCAGATTGCCCGCCTTAGCCAAAGTCAACCTTTGGGTGGCTGTGCCAAATGAGGATGTTAAAAACTTGGTGGGTACAGTCAGCCGAGACGGTAAAGACATTATTCTTGAAATTGCTAAAGAAAAAGTTTCTTTTGAAGAAATCCTGCGCGAAGTCTATAGTATTAAACTCGAGTGGAAAGCCCTGTGATTACTCCCAAACGGTTAAACTCGAGAACGAATCGCCGCGTTGAACCACTGGTGGTTTTAAGCCCAACGCCCTATAGCCACCTTTCACTGCCCATCGAACAATATGTTTAAGGTCAATATCAAGTAAACGCATAGCAGCACTGGCTTCTTCTCGAATGTCAAGGCTTTGACCACTGGCACTTGAATCCGTGCCAATGGCTAATTCCACGCCATGCTTAGCAAAGAGTTTCCACGGGATACTGCCACATTGAAGATTAAAATTGCTGCGTGGGCAAGTCACGACACTACACCCATACTGGGCAATGATGCGTACATCTTCGTCGCTGACATTGACTGCATGAATAAGTGTTGGTTTTGCCTCGAGTACCCGCAATTCGGCTAAGTATTTAATTGGGCTTAAATTGGCGCTTGGCGCACGTCCCCAAGTGGTTTCAAACGGTGGCAGGTTAAAAGAACGTAGGCTTTGAGCCAAAGCACCACTTCCGGTTTGGAATAATTCAAGTTCGTTGGGGTGTTCAGCCACATGAATTTGCAAAGGTAAGCCCTCGAGTCGCGCAAACTCGGCTAAACGTTGCAATAATTTACTCGAGACGGTAAACGGCGTATGTGGTGATAACCCCAAACGCATGGGTTTCCCACCGAGTTTGCGCCAACGCC
>JBEGTV010000236.1:0-4782 GCA_041179225.1 Deinococcota bacterium
CCAGCGTACTCATGCTTAAACTCAGTCACTTTTAAGTCAATCACCACAAAGCAATGCAGGCGGTAATGATAAAACAGCAAATCCAAATAGTAATCCTTGCTGTTGACCTCGAGATGATATTGATTTCCAACAAACGCAAAACCTGCGCCAAGCTCGAGTAAAAAAGACTTGATATGGGTAATCAGCGCTTTCTCGAGGTCGCGTTCATGGGCTTCTTGTCCAAGACCAAGAAAATCAAAGTTGTACGGGTCTTTGAGCATTTGGGCTGCTAACTCTGCGTGAGGTGCAGTAAGGGTTCGCTCAAAATTATGAACGGCTTGTCCTTGGCGCTGATGTAGTTTGGTTTCGATTTGAAGCTCTAAAATTGGTCTTGACCAACCATTTTGGATACAGGCTTTGGCGTACCATTCACGGGTCTCGAGCGAATCTAGCTTGTCTAATAGGCGTACATTATGACCCCAAGGCAATTGTGCAACAACCTGTTGCACAAATTCTAAATCTGGGTATGCCTCGGCAAACGCTTGCATGTACTGCAAGTTGCGTTTTGATAAACCCTGCATATCTGGGAACTCGAGACGCAAATCCTGCGCCAATTGCTGGATGACTTTTGCGCCCCTGCCTTGAAGGGCTTGCTGCTCGAGAATTCGTTTCCCGATGCTCCAGTACAACAAAACCAATTCTCTATTGACGGCTAGAGCAGCCTTGGTACGAGCAGTACGAATCTGGGTTTTTAAGTCAGAAAGCAGCGTGGTGTAATTAAATGATGTATTAAGCATCAGCTTTTTTCTCCTCACGCGCTCGAGTAAACTCAATAACCAACTTCATTGTCGCCACACTGTAGCGACAATTTCAGAATCAGGGCAGACTTCAGCAAATTGTACCAACCAAAACAAATTTGAACGATCAAAACCTTGTCCAAATTCAGAGATTAAAGTTTTCGCCAGTTCAATCACAATTCGCTGCCCATAATCTGCACGTTCTTGATCGAGAATACTGCGGTGAATTCGTTGTCCAACAGCCCAATACAGCATCACTAATTCGCTGTTGATGCTGACGGCGGCTCTTGCCCTAGCCGAATTGATCAAACCTCGAAGGTCGGAAAGTAAATTGTTCACAGCAGGCTCGAGCATCGTTGCATTCTAATCCAGAAAAACCAGTCCTCAAGCCTGAGCCTCCAAATTGACCCACGACAAAAATTGTCGCATCCCCGCCGCATCATCATCAAAGCGCAATAAGCGCTTTGGTATGGCGGTCGTAAGCAAAGAAATGCGTTTGCCTTCAAGGGGGTTTTGTGATGCGATTTACTCAAGTCTGGAAACTGCTGGTGTTGTTTGGTTTGTTTGGTGTTGGTGTTTTTACAGTCACAAAAGTGAGTTCGCTGCCACCAGCAATTCTAGCAAGTGACGACCCTGTTAAAGTTGGTGGTGGTTAAAATATAGGGCTTGGGAGGCGTGTTAAGTACGCTTCCCACCCTTAGATCGGGTTAAAGTAAGTGAATAATGAAACAACATGGTTTTGCCAAACAAGGCTTTTCTTTGCATGAACTGCACGAAAGCATCACTGCTTTGATTGCCACCAATAACCAGACCATGATTTTTCGTACCCTACAGCAAAGTATTTTATTGGCTTCGAGCCACCATGAATTGTTGGGCTTAGCAAGTGTACTCAAAGAAGTGCCACCTGCTTGGTGGCAACAATCAGTGCCTTGGGCGAGTTTGGGCGCAAGAATTTTGTGTCAGGCTGGGAATCCCCAAGTATTGGCAGATTTTCTTCAACCGCTTGCAATCCCTGAACTTGAGGTCTACCGCCTTTGGGTGTTGCAACAGACCAATCAATTTGCTCTGGCAGGTGAGAAATCCGAAACCATCCTCGAGTCAGATTTAGCTGATTTTGAACGGGGTTTGTACTGGCGGATTCGAGCTAATTTGTTGTTTGAAACCAATCAAAGTTTGTTGTTTGAAACCAATCAAACAGGTTGGCTCGAGGCGTTTGCCAAAGCCAAACAATACTTAATCGGGTTATCGCTTGGACGAGCCTTAATAGACGAAGGTCATTGCTTAGAAATGCGTAACGAACACCTTGCTGCCCAAGTTTGCTGGGAAGAAGCACTGGCATTACTCGAGCATGATGCTTGGCACGCTGTTAGGTTGCACTATAACCTTGGGTTGTCGTGTGCTAGAAATAATTCTGCCGAAGCCGAGCAGCATTTCTTGCGACTTGAACGCCTGACTAACCGCGCCGAAGTCGCGGATTTTAAGTCTCGAGCTTGGGCTGGACTTGGATTGGCTCGCCGTGCATTAGGTGAGTATGACCGAGCAATTTTTGCTTATGAAAGAGCGGTTGCTTTTGGCGCAACAAAAGATGACCAACGACAAGCGCACCGAGGACTTGGACATACCTTACGCCTGAAAAAACAGTACTCGAATGCCTTAAAAGAATTTGAGAAAGCTCGATTGTCCTCGCCCGAAGCGACTTGGTTATACGCCGATTCTGCTGCGACCCATTTGCAACGCGGTGACTTGCGCCGAGCTAAAGTGGCTATTCTAAAAACGGGTGAACTATACGGTGAACGTTTTGAACGAGCCGCGATTGTCAAAGCCGAAATCGCTCGACTCGAAGGGGACGCGAACCAAGCCATGCTTTTATTAAAACAGATTAAAATGCAGAGTCTCTGGGCGCGAGAAGAAGCCCTGTGTTTCCCAGAATTATTTGCCTTGGGTAAAATCATGAAACTCGAGTCGCCAAAGCCACTCGAGTCCCATAAAACCCGAGTGGATGTGCATGTGCTTGGGGCAATGCAAGTGCTGGTCAATGGGCGGCGAGTCCCCATAAAACCAACCGCACGAATAGCCGAAGTTCTGGCATTACTTTTACACCACAATAAACACATGGCACTTGACCAAATGCTCGAAGCGCTCTTTAAGAGTACCCAAGCCACCCGTGACAAAGACCGCAAATCGCTTTGGGTGGTGATTAAACAATTACGCACTGCTTTGGGTTGGCAAGAGAGTGTGCTTTCTTTGGGTTCGGCATATGCCTTGTGCCAAGAAACCGATTGGGTGGTACATCCAAGTAATCTTGCTCGAGTCAACACTTTAGAGCGATACCTAGACGGAATTCATTCTGATTGGGCGCTTGAAATTAACCAAGAACTACAAAATGCTGCGCTACCTCGAGAACTCAATTAGACTTGAGTCTGATAAACGCAATTTATTTGGTGTAAAAAGCCCAAAATTCTTTATTGCGACGAAAATGCGACAGCAGAAAAGTAAATTAACCAAATGCTCGAGTCTTTTTGTTTTGACCCCGAAAACGCCACACCGACCCAGCGTATTTTAGAATTGGTGCGGCAACTGCAACAACGCCATTTGACAACCAGAGAATTAGTACCGCTTTTGTTTGGTCGTATGGATTCTAAAAGCCAAGTCTTTAAAAATAAGCAACGCGATGTGCAGCGCTACCTACAGCAACTTGAGCAAGATTATGGTTTTGAGATTTGTGACGACCCCGCCAAGCCAAATAAAAAATTTATTGCCAGTGCAGGCAAAGACGGACTTGCACCACTCGAAGCCTTAGCGCTCCATGCTGCCACGCGAATGCTTTATCATCATGCGCCGAATCGCACCTACCGCAAAGCCTTGAATCGCTTACTGGACTTTTTGCCAAGCAAAGTGCGTGAACAAGTCAGGGGCAGTGTTTTAGACATCGAGAACCGCAGTCGTGAAGATAAAATTCTCGAGCAAGCCGCCCGAGCCTGGTTTCTTGGGCAACGCCTGAGTTTTGGATACCTCAGCAGCAGCAGCAGTTCAGGGCAATGGCGCGATAATGAACTCGAGGTGTACTTCATTGAAATTCATCGCAGTAACCTTGGGGTTTATATCATCGGACGTGAAACGGCGTACCACAACAAAATCCTGACCCTAAAAGCCTCGAGAATGCGAAATCCAGTCATACTCGAGCAGACTTATCAAATTCCCAAAGATTTTGACATTCACCATTACTTTGAAGGCGCATTAGGAGTTATGGGGCGCAGTACCAACAGCGACCTGATCGAAATTGAGCTATGCTTTGCCAAAGAAGTCCGAAAGCGTGTCCTCGAAAATGATTTTCCCAACTTGACCAACATCAGAAATGGTCATGATGAAACGCTTGAGGCGACATTAACGGCAGGGTTAGACAGTCATGGTGTGCCACTCGAGGCAATGCCGTTTATATTGGGTTGGGGCGCTAAGGTCGAGGTATGCAGTCCAGTTCATATCAGAGAATTATGGCTCGCCGAGATTCGCTTAGCTTTTGAGAATTACGCTAAACCATGCGAATGACCGTTCCAAATGGAAACTGAGCCGACTCGAGACCACCCGGCATAACCACCCACAGTACAGGCAGACGCGGTTTTTTTTGTGGGAATTCTCCGTAACCATCGGTTAGATAAATTGCCACTGAATCGGCTTGTATTCGTTGCCGCTCGAGATGAGCAAAAAAAGGTCTGAAATCCGTGCCGCCACCACCTTGGGGTGTGGGCATCTTGCTTTGAGGCTTGATTTGAAAACTGCCATACAAGGCAGCATCGGCAAAGAACAATTCACAACTGACTTGCGGGTAGGCTCGCAGTACGGCTTGTACCTCGGTAAAAAGCAAATTCATTTCTGAATTGCCAATTGAACCGCTTGTGTCTATACAAACATAGGTCTGGACACTTTCGCCCTCGAGCGCCTCGAGATAGAGTTTTTGATGCACAAAACGCCGATCAAAACCCGTAAAATCGTTTGGAGTACGAATCAA
>JBEGTV010000237.1:0-4768 GCA_041179225.1 Deinococcota bacterium
CAGATCATGCCAGAGTACACGGTCTGTTTTGGGTTTGATCAACAAAATCCGTATCATCATTTGAGTTTAGATGAACACATGTTCCAAACTGTTGTTTTTGCCGCGCAAAGCGGTGCTGAAGTCAAACTTGCGGCTTTGCTGCATGACATTGGCAAACCCGCCACCCAAGTTTTTAACGATGATGGCGTGGCGCATTATTATCATCATGAAGCGCGAGGCGCAGACATCGCTAAAAACATTTTGCTGCGCTTAAAATGCTCGACTGACCTGCTCGAGATGGTGGTTAAACTCGTGCGAAACCACATGCGCCCCCCAATTCCAAGCAGCCACAAAGCGTTGCGAAAATTTGTTAATGACCTTGGAATTCATGCCACCGCTGTACTCGAGTTACGCCGTGCAGACCGTTTGGCTCATGCCCCAGAACCCAATTGGAATGCCGATTTGTGGCTCAAGGAGACCTTACAGCGTTGTGCTGATTTCCCAGCCAATTTAGAAACCTTTGACGAACGCGAATTAGCGGTTAGTGGATTAGAACTGATTGAACGATTTGGTTTAGTTGGCGCAAGCATAGGTACAGCCAAAAAAGCTGCCGCCAACGCCATTATCGAAGGCGACTTGGAAAACGAAAAAATAGCTATTTTGACTTGGCTCGAGACAAATCTGTATAAAACAGGGGAATAAGCCTATTGCTTATTCCCCTGCCAAGAAAAACTTTAGAATTGGAAAGCGGCTGGTATAAATTCGTAACCACCAAAGTTGCGCTTGCGAATGTAACCAACTCCGGGGAATGGGAAGTGATAACCAGTAACCAGCATTCGCTCAGCAGCCACTCGACGGAATAAACTGGCTCTGGTTTTGACTGCCATTGGTTTGTCAGCGTCAAAGCCAAGGTAGGCACTTGGGTAATTCAGGCTGAGCAGGAAATGTCCGGCTGCATCACCCATGATCATCATTTGTGCAGTCCCACTCGAGACGAGTACACTTTGATGCCCGACAGTATGTCCGGCTGAACCAACAGTGCTTAGCCCGGGGACAATTTCTGCGCCATCACGAATTAGTTTTAGTTTTGCGCTTTGCGAGACGATATTTTTGACTACGCCTGCACCAACTGCGCCAGTGACTGGTTTCGTCCAGAAGGTGTGTTCGGTTTCGCCCGTAATAATTTGGGCTTTTGGGAAATTGGCTTGGGTTTGGGCATTGGTTAAACCATTGATATGATCGCCGTGAAAATGCGTTAGGAACACTGTGTCAATGTCTTCGGGTTTGTATCCTGCTAAGGCAAGGTGATTCAATAAACGCCCCGTTGGTGCGTTGGCGTTGACACCATTACCTGAGTCTATTAAAACCTTATTTTTGCCTGTGTCCACCAGTACAGGATGGAAGTTGTTACGAACTGCTGCCACATCAATATAATTGGCTTTTAAGGTGGCTTTGAATTCATCTTGTAATTCTGGATTTGCGCCCCAGTTTGGTAATAATGCCGCCGGGTTGCCTTGTCCGTCAGACAGTACCACAACGGTAAATTCTCCTACTTTGATGCGGTTGAATCCTGCACCATTTGGAATGACCAAATTGCTTTGTGCGTGGCTCATGCTGACCCCACCAATCGTTGCGGCTGCACTTGCTGTAGCCAGTGTTTTTAATACGTTACGTCTCGAGATGCCCATAGTTCTCCTTTTGTTTCCTCTAAGAAGCTACTCGAGATAGATTTATTGTACAGCTTTGCAGACTACCTCAAACTTGTGCATCACCTTACAAATTTAGCTTCTCGAGTCAAGAATTGGCAGTTGCTGCATCACGGCAATTTCGATTTTAGGTTGCCCATGACTAAAAGCGGCGACACGCCCATGTGGTTTTCCACCTGCTCGTAAAATCATTTTTTCTAGCGAGGCGATTGTGCCACCACTGGCAACCACATCCAGTACAATCGTGATGTTCTTCCCGCGCAAATTGGCGGCATGACGTAAGTCTAACCAAAGGGTTTCGCCGACACCAAGGGTCATGCTTTGTACATCTTGAATAATGGGGTCGTGCATGTATGGACGGCGGCGTTTACGAGCCACTTCATAGGGCAAGTTCATTATTTCAGCTAGAGAATGCACATATGGAATACTCGAGGTTTCACAAGTAAACAACACTTGCGTCCCTTCGGGAATCAGGGCGACTGTGGCATTGGCAGCAGCTTTAACCAATTGCGTATCCCCAAGAAATTCAACTAAAGGTAAACGGGTGGTTGGTGTTGGACGCACCAAGGGCAATTCACGACTTAAATTGCCTATCGTTAAAGTGAAGGTTTCAGTGGGCATGGCAGTCATGGTGAACTCCTTAGTGAGAGAAGGCGAAGGGCAAAGGGCAAAGGGTTAAAGATTTATTTTGACCCTTTAACCTTTTTCCCCTAAATACAACGGGAGATGTCCAAGGGCGATGACATCATCTCGAGGGTCGCCTTCGGTAAAGACTGCTAAGGTGGCATTGACCGAACCGCCAATATCGGTGATTAAGGCACTCAGACTGCGGAGCGTACCGCCTGTACTGACAACATCATCTATGACTGCAACGCTCTTATTTTTTATTTTTGGAATATCAAAACCATCAATCACCAAAAGTTGTGGTTTACCCGTGGTAATGCTCAGCACTTCTCGAGTGACTGGTTCAAACATATACGGTTTTTGGGTTTTACGCGCCACGATATAGGGAATGCCAAGGATTCTCGAGATCACATGGGCAAGGGTCACAGCTTTGACTTCTGGTGTAACCAGCACTTCAATGCCTTTAGGCAAAAGTGCAGCAAGGGCTTTACCTGCTTCTTCGGTCAGTTCTGTATCTCCAAGTAAATTGAGTAGTGCCACAGCCACACCGGGAGCGACGCTAATGACTGGAAGTTCACGAGTGAGCGAGCCAATTTGAACAGAATGGGTTTTCACGATTTTGTATTGTACCGCGTTTGGCATTAATCGCGTAATCGCATTGGCTTTAATCGCGTAATCGCATTGGCTTTAATCGCGTAATCGCATTGGCTTTAGTTCGCGTAATCGCATTGGCTTTAGTTCGCGTAATCGCATTGGCTTTAATCGCGTAATTTCTTAGCGGCTTCAATTAAGGCTGGCATAATCGCGTGTAAATCACCAATAATTCCGTAGTCAGCTACCTTAAAAATAGGTGCTTCGGCATCTTTATTGATCGCCACGATATTCTTGGATTTTCCCATACCAGACAGGTGCTGTACTGCTCCTGAGACTCCCACGGCAATGTAGGCATTAGGTTGCACAGTTTTACCAGTTTGTCCGACTTGCTCGCCGTATGGTCGCCAACCAGCGTCCACAGCCGCTCGAGTTGCGCCTACGCCCGCCCCGAGAACATCGGCTAGGCTTTCGATCAGTGCAAAGTTTTCTGGCGAACCTAATCCACGTCCACCTGTCACGACCACACTGGCTTCGGTTAGGGCGACTCGAGAAGTTTTTTCGACAGTGCGTCCTAAAATTTTTATTCCACTAGCAGCTAGCTCGAGTTCGACTTCGTAAATTTCGCCAGTGCTGCCACTTGGTTCTGCCACAACTTGGGTGTTGGGTTTGACACTGCACACCACAACTGGTGCAATTGCCTCGAGTGTTTCTGTCACACGAGCCAAATACGCATAATGCTGAATTTGTAAACCACCTTCGATACTGCTTAAGGAAGTCGCATCCTCGAGATACGGGGCATTTAAGCGCACTGCGACTCGCGGTGCAATTTCACGTCCACCTCGAGACCCTGCCATGAGTACCATGGTCGCTTCGGCTTGTTCGCTCAGGTCGCTGATGGCTTGCGCCATGTTCTTTGCGCCTTCGAGCAGTGCATCTTCACAGACCAACACTTGACTGGTGTACTGTGCAGCTTCCGTGGCTACATTACCAGCCCCTGTTCCTAACAAAACGGCTGTAACACTTTTGCTGAGTCGTTGGGCTGCACCAAGAATCTCGAGCGCACTTTTTTTAAGTTTCGTATCAAATTCGCAAACAACTAAAATCATAAGTCTCCTAGATTACTTTGGCTTCTTCGTGCAGCAATTTAATCAGTTCTGTGGCGGCGGCTATGGGGTCTTTGCCGTCGAGTAATTTATTTAAGCGTGGGCGTTCTTGAATTTCTTGGGATACAATTCGCACTTTGCTGCTCGAGACTCCATACTGTTCGGGAGTGGTTTTACGAATTTCTTTTTTCTTGGCTTTCATGATATTTGGTAGTGTTGGGTAACGCGGTTCGTTCAGTCCTTGTTGAGTGGTAATAACGGCGGGTAATGCTAGTTCTAGGCTTTCTTTACCGTCATCAGTGTCATGGGTGGCTTTGGCAATACCATCTGTTAGACTCAGTTCGGTTGTCCAAGTAATTTGATTCCAACCCAAGGCTTCGGCTAAAGCAGCACCTAAGGCTTGTGAGTCGGTATCGGCGTGTTGACCACCGACAAAAACCAAGTCTGGGGTTTCCTCGAGAACCACGGCTTTAAGAATTTGGGCTTGGGAAACAACATCTAAAAGTACATCGGTTTCGATATGCACCGCTCGTTCGAGTCCCATGGCTAAGGCGCGGCGAATTGCATCTTCAAAACGGCTGTTGCCTAATGCTACAGCAACGGTGTTTGCTCCACCTTCGTTAATTCGCAGGGCTTGTTCAACACCGTATTCATCCATTCCATCCAAAGCCATTGTTGCGCCGTCTAAATCAACACGCCCTAGTGCGGCTTTGACTTTGGCTTCTGCATCCGGAACTTGTCTGATTAAGCAAAGAATTTTCA
>JBEGTV010000238.1:0-4762 GCA_041179225.1 Deinococcota bacterium
ATAATTAGCAGGTGCATCCCGAACTTTTTAAATTACCTGACGATTTGTTTAAAGGCGTTTTTCTTCTATCAACACTAGGTGGTTTCTCCATCGCTTGGTACGGTGTTCTCATCACCATGGGCGTGATGATAGGCGCAGTCATCGCCACCAAAGTCGCTGAGCGGCGCGGCTTAAATGGCAATTTACTGTCTGACATGGTTTTCTGGTCGGTGGTTTGGGGAGTGGTTGGCGCTCGAGTTGGTTATGTCCTGACCAGCCCAAGTAACTTTGCCTACACCTCCACTGACACGGCTTTAACTTGGTTTGGTAAAGTTGCCAATATCCGCGAAGGTGGGTTGTCCATTCATGGCGGTGTGATTTTTGGCATCGTGGTGCTTATTTATTATGCTCGGCGCTACAAAATCAATTTTTATCAATATATAGATTTGTACGCCCCCGGTTTGGCTTTGGGTATTATCGGTGGGCGCTTAGGCAACTTCTTTAACGGCGCAGACACCATCGGACGAATTACCACGCTGCCAATTGGTTGGACGTTCCCCGGTTGGGGCGAAGATATTTTAGGGATTTTCAAAGCCGAACGCAACTGGGCTGGAATGCCGGGCTTATGCAAACCCGCTTCTGGTGAGGTTTCGGTGTCGCCACTCTGCCAAGCTGGAGTTGAATACCTGCGCGGTCCTGTGCATTTAACCCAGATTTATGGCGTTTTTATTGGTGTGGCACTGTTGATTGCCATTTTTTACTGGATGCGCTCTCGTCGCCCCGGTTGGGTCTTTTGGAACACGATTCTTTGGTACAGCCTCATGCGGGCTGGAATCGAAGAGACTTTTCGGTTAAACAGTGGCGGCTGGAAAGTCTATCAAAACGATGATATTGGGATGTTTTTCTTTACCACCACACAATTATTTAGTATCCCCTTAATTATTATTAGTTTAATCATGCTCCAACGCATCAAAAACCAGCCCGAGCAACCTTGGGAAGAACACGTCCCAAATCCAGACAAGCCCCTCATCTCGAGTGCAGCCGTGGAGTTACCAAAAACATGAGCCTCGCGGTTGTGATTTTAGCGGCTGGACAAGGCACACGAATGAAAAGCAGTTTGCCAAAAATGCTGCATCAGGCAGCAGGTAGACCACTTCTAGGGCATGTGATTGAACGGGCTAAGCAACTCGAGCCAAGCCAAATTGTGGTGATTACTGGACATGGTGCAGAAGCCATAGAAGCACATTTTGTTGCTGAGCCTGTGGTCTTTGCGCGGCAAACCGAACAACTCGGCACTGCCCATGCGTTCTTATGCGCCAAAGATGCCCTTGTTGGTCATAGCGGCGATGTATTTGTGCTGTACGGCGATACGCCTTTGATGACACTCGAGACCTTACAATCTGCCCTCGAAGCTCACCGCAATGCCAAGGCTGGCATGACTGTCATCACAGGTATTCTCAAAGACGCGACTGGCTACGGACGGATTGTGCGAAACGACAGGGGAGAGGTGCTGCGGATTGTTGAACAAAAAGCCGCAACGGAGCGCGAAAAAGCCATTACTGAATGGAATTCTGGGATGTATATTTTTGACTCAAGTGCTTTTACTTTGGCTGCCCAAATTAGTAATGACAACAATGCCAAAGAGTATTACCTGACCGATATTCTCGAGTTATACCGCCAAAACAATAAAGCTGTGCTGGCACAAATTGCCGACAGTTCCGAACTCGAGGGCAGCAATGATCGTGTGCAACTAGCGGCGGCTGATAAGACCCTGCGAGACCGCCTTCGCATTCAGCACATGAAAAATGGGGTGACGATGCGTGACCCAAACACCATTTACATAGATGATACCGTGATCATTGGTAAGGACGTGATTCTCGAGCAGGGCGTGATTCTCAATGGTCAAACCAGTATCGCCTCGGGCAGCCAGATTGGTGCATACAGTGTCATCACGGATTGTCAACTAGAAGGTGCGGTTCATGTTAAACCACATAGCGTTCTCGAGGGCGCAGTTCTGCGTGGCGGCTCGGATGTCGGACCGTTTGCTCGAATTCGTAGCGGCACTATTCTCGAGGCGGACGTACACGTTGGGAACTTTGTGGAAATTAAAAACTCGCATTTACTCGAGGGCGCAAAAGCTGGGCATTTGGCGTACATTGGCGACTCGAGTGTTGGACGTGAAGTTAATTTTTCGGCAGGAGCAATTACGGCAAATTACGACGGACTGGACAAGTTTAGGACTGAGATACAAGACGGCGCGTTTATTGGTACAAACGTCACGCTTGTTGCACCTGTGACGATTCACCAAGGGGCATTTATTGCGGCAGGCAGCACCATCACCACTGATATTCCAGAAGGCGCACTTGGTGTCACTCGAGCCAATCAAAAGACTTTGGAAGGCTGGGCAGTAAAGTATTGGACTGGCAAACTCGAGACTGCAAAAACTGATAAACTCCCAATCATCCGAAAGTGGCTCGAGAGACGTAAGCTAAGTTAGGAACAAATTGGGTCAAAACTCCATCTCAGGTTCACAAAAGACGAGTACGATTTTAAGAGCGGCTGACAAGAAACTTGAAACTTAGTGAATTAGGAGAACAAAAATGTTAAATATCGGAATAGTCGAAATGCTGGTATTTGCAGGGTTACTCGCCCTAATGTTTTTTGGAGCAAAGTATTTTATAAAAAGTTTGGTCGAAGCGTATGTAAAAGTTCAAAAATCTAACAACCCCTAATTGTTCAATTCCAAAAGGAGAACCACCATGCCAAATCTAGGACCCCTCGAAATCATTGTCATTCTGCTCCTCGCGCTTGTGTTTTTTGGCGCAAAACGCCTGCCAGAACTTGGAAAAGGACTTGGACAAGGCATCCGCGAATTCCGTAAAGCTGGTAAAGACATCCGTGCCGAACTTGATGACAGTTTCAAGGATGAAGCAAAGCCCTCTACCCCCTCAACCGATAAGGTGTAACGCCACATGGCGACTAGGGAAATACCAAACGAAACCTTCAAAGAAGCGCCTTTGCTCGATCATCTCGAGGAATTGCGCTTACGGATTATTTGGAGCGCCGTTGCATGGATTATTGGCGGCGTGGTTACTTTTGCCAATCTGGGTTTTGCGATTGAATTACTGAAACGTCCGCTTGAGGTCTATACCAAAGGAAAAGGACTCGAGGTCGAAATCATTTCTTTGCGAATTACCGAGCAGTTATCAGCTTCGTTTTTGGTGGCGGCGGTTGGTGGTCTGATTTTTGCCATGCCGATGCTGATTTACCAACTCTGGGCATTTGTTGCCCCCGGCTTAACCAAGCGTGAACGCGGCTATGCTTTTCCATTTATTTTTGGTTCGGTGGCTGCTTTTCTGGCTGGAATTGCCTTTGCCTACTTTGTTGCCTTACCCGCCGCAATGCAGTTTTTAATTGGATTTTTACCCGGCGTAAAAACCACCTTGCCAATTGGCGATTACATCAGTGATGTGATTACCCCGTTGGTGATGTTTGGAATTTTATTCCAGTTACCAGTGATCATGTTTTTACTGGCAAAAATCGGTATTATCTCGAGCCAATTTTTTATCTCTCAGCGCCGAATTGCGGTCTTTGCGATTGTTGTGGTGGCTGCTTTTGCCACACCTTCTAGTGACCCAGTAAACTTAGCCATCATCAGTGTTCCTTTAATTATTCTGTACGAGTTTGGGATATGGTTAGCACGAATGGCAGAGCGTCAAAATGCTGTGCTTGCGGCTAAAGGTTTACTCGAGGACAACGATGAGGCTTGACAAAACACGTAAAGCGCGTTAGTTTTTAGCCATGCAAAGTGCAAATTGGTATACAAGATAAGGCACTCGAGACAGACAACTCGAGATGCCTTTTTGCTTCGGCTCACGCCGAAGTTTTTTATTTCTTAAATCGCCCTAAATCAAAAAGGAACAATATGACTGACCAAGTAATCGCCCAACTCCGTGCAGAAGTAGATAACATCAACCTCGAGATTCTAGCTGTTTTATCCAAACGGGCTGAAATTGTCAAAAAAATAGGCGCTCGGCAAACCGAATTAGGCATCACGCACTTTGACCCTAAGCGAGAATCTGAAATGCTCGAGGCGCTCGAGAAAGCCAATTCTGGAGCGTTTTCTAACAGCACGATCAAACAACTCTTCAAAGAAATTTTTAAGGCATCCTTAGACTTAGAAGAACGCGAAGATAAACCTAAACTCAAATACAGCCGTAAAATGCACCCGCAAGACAGCGCTGTGGTTATCTCGAGGGGCAGCGTTTCGGTGCAATTTGGTGGTGGGGTCAAAACCATGATTGCCGGTCCGTGCAGCATCGAAAGTTTAGAACAAACCATGCAAGCCGCCGAAATTGTTAAACGCCACGGAATCACGATGTTTCGCGGTGGAGCGTATAAACCACGTACAAGCCCGTATGGTTTCCAAGGTTTGGGTGTACTCGGTCTCGAGATTGGTGCAAAAGCCGCAAGGGAACACGACTTACTTTTTGTTGCCGAAGTCATGGACACCCGCGATGTGGCGGTCTGTGCCGAATATGCCGACATGCTCCAAGTCGGCACACGCAACGCCCAAAATTTTGCTTTGCTGCGCGAAGTTGGTAAATCTGGTAAACCAGTGCTGTTAAAACGCGGCTTCTCGAGTACCATCGAAGAATGGCTACTGACTGCCGAGTATATTTTATCTGAAGGCAACGACCAAATTGTGTTGTGCGAACGTGGCATTCGCACCTTTGAAAAAGCCACGCGGAACACGCTAGACATCTCGGCGGTAGCGGTCGCT
>JBEGTV010000239.1:0-4755 GCA_041179225.1 Deinococcota bacterium
TAAAACAGAAACAATTTAGCTTTTAACAACCACTTTTTGTGGTTTACGGGCTAAAGATTCGGCTTTCATGATTTGGCTTTTTTCATTAACTCCGACGTAATTCTGTCCTTTTTTCTCGCCGGATAAGGCAAATTCACGGATCACAAAACCACACACACCAACAAAAGCCGCCAGCACAACCCCTAATACCAATGACTCTGGACCCTGACCTGACACGGCATTGATAAAACCAGACACCAAGCAAAACAAAGCAAGGGCAACGGTTAAATAAGCACTGATCTCGTACAAACGTCTTAAAATCATGATTGACTCCTTATGATTCTTAAAATCAAAAATTTCCTAGAAAACTTTAGCATTTGTGGCTCGAGACGAACATCCCCCAATTTCTGATTCTACATATAGTATGCGGTAAGTATTTATTCCTACATTTTGTGCTTTAGTTTATGAAAATTTTAGGCTTACAAAAACAGTGAAATGAGAAAAGGGCTTGTTTCCTTGGCACTTCTCTCAGAATCAAAACACGATACCAAAGGCATTTAATGGCTCTTTTGGACTTGAGTTTGCCATAAAGATAATAAAAAAATGAGAGAAAAACGCTCGTTTTCTCAGCACATGCTTAAAACTACTCCCTAAACTCCCTCAGACAACCGAGTAGGTTTTTTACGGCTCGAGTTTTTAAGGATTCGCCCATTCATGCGAATTCACGCTGCAACACCGAAATTACTCGGTATCAGGAGGCACAATGTTGAACCAAATCATGCGCGTTTTTGCGCTGCTCATCGCACTTACCAGTTTTATCGTTTCGTTCGCCCAGTCAGACGATGGCACGCTACTCTCACCTAACCTTCCACTTCCATCGCCACTGAATCTCTTACCTATAGGCTTAAAACCACAAGCCACACCAGCCCCAATCAGCGCTCAACCTGCACCAGCACCTGCTCCAGTGGCAACACCTATTCCACCAGTTGCTATTGCAAAACCAATTGTTGCACCAAGCATTTCAAGCCCTGCCAGCAGCCCAATCACCGCACCACGACCTGTGACCACACCAACAGCCGAACCAACCAATAAACCAATCGAAGCCCCTGTGGGACTGGTTATGCCAATCGTGGTCAGCACCAATATCCCAAAACCAAGCACCAGCACCCCCACACCACCTCGAGTTATCGTCTCAGTAGCCCCAAAACCAGCCGCTCAACCTATAACAGCCAAACCAACCCCAAAACCAGCCGCAAAGCCCGTCACAGCCAAACCAGTAGCTGTTAAACCAGCGCCCAAACCAGCCGCCGCTAAACCGACACCAAAACCAGTGGTACGTGCTAGCTCGACTCGAGCTTTAATGGTGATTACCGCCAAAAGCACCGCTTATAACTCCCTTGCTGCCCAAACCGATAGCACACCTTTTGTCACCGCCACTGGCGCACGTACTCGTTTTGGTGTGGTTGCCCTCTCGAGAGATTTACTGCGCCGTATTCCATACGGTTCGATTGTTCGCATCGAAGACCTTGGCAGTTGGGCAAATGGACGCGGGCGCGGCACATACAACCGTATGCTCTCTGGGGTCAATTTTATTGTTGAAGACACCATGAATGCCCGTAAACGCAACACCATAGATGTTTGGATGCCAACCCGCCGAGCCGCCATCCAATGGGGCGCACGACAAATCCGAGTTACAGTTATTCGTCTTGGGAGAAGATAAAGAGAAGGCGAAGGGCGAAAGGCAAAAGTAAAAACCTTTCGCCCTTCGCCTTTTTACTTTTGCCTGCTTTATTCCCATTCAATCGTGGCGGGTGGCTTAGAGGTGATGTCGTAAACCACACGATTGACTTCTGGAACAGCATTGACAATTTTGGTGCTGACGTACTCGAGAAAATCATGTGGCAATCGCGCCCAATCTGCGGTCATGCCATCAATACTGGTGACTGCCCTCAGCGCCACCAAATAACTGTAGGTGCGACCATCGCCCATGACACCGACACTTCGGACAGGGGTTAAGACCGCCAAGGCTTGCCAGACTTCATCGTACAAATTCCAATCTTTTAAAGCAGCAATAAAAATTGCGTCTACGCGCTGCAAAATATCTATTTTTGGCTTGGTGATTTCGCCCAAGATACGAATACTTAAACCAGGACCCGGAAACGGATGACGCAAACGAATCGCTTCGGGTAAACCAAGCACCTTGGCAATTTCACGTACTTCGTCCTTGAAAAGCAAACGAAATGGCTCGAGAAGATCAAAATTCAGGTCGTCGGGTAAACCACCGACATTATGATGGCTCTTGATGTTGGCTGCACCAATCCCGCCAGCGCTTTCAATCACATCTGGGTAGAGTGTGCCTTGGGCTAGCCAACGGTAGCCCTGAGCCTCGAGTTGTCGTGCTTCTCGTTCAAAGACCCGAATAAATTCACGCCCGACAATTTTACGTTTGGCTTCGGGGTCTTCAATGCCTTTTAGTGCCAATAAGAACGGTTCTGAGGCATCCACCACGCGCAAATCGGCATTGCCAAGGGCTTTTTCGACTTCCTCACGTTCGTTAAGCCGCAGCAGCCCATGATCGACAAAAACGGCGGTTAATTGCGAACCAATGGCTTTGGATAAGAGCAGCGCCAAGGTACTCGAGTCCACACCGCCCGAGACCGCCAGCATGACTTTATCCGAACCGACTTTAGCGCGAACATCAGCAATGAGTTCATCTACAATATGTTCGGCTGTCCAATCCCGTGCTACGCCCGCCAGTGCAATAAAATTCTCGAGAACTTTTGAACCTTTGGGGGTATGCACCACTTCGGGATGAAACTGAATTCCGTAACGCTTGGCGGCTTGGTTTTCAAAACCAGCAATCGCCGTGTCCGAGGTGCTGCATGTGACCAAAAAACCATCAGGTAAACTTTTGGCGCTGTCGCCGTGGCTCATCCAAGCCACAAATTCGCCTTCGATACCTTCAAACAATGCCCCAGTGTACGATGTTAGAACACTCTTGCCATACTCACGGACACTCGAGGATTCAACTTTTGCGCCTAAAGCCAGTGCCAAGAACTGCATTCCATAACAAATCCCCAGAATCGGCAATTCTAACTCGAGAACCCCAGCACTTGGCTTGGGTGCAGCCTCATCGTAAACACTGTTTGGACCACCCGATAAAACAATCGCTTTTGGCTCGAGTTTGAGAATCTCTTCGAGGGGCGCATCGCCCGATAAAATCATACTGAAAGCATTGAGTTCCCGAAACCGCCGAGCGATTAAACGGGTAAACTGAGAACCAAAATCAAGAATGACAATCATGCGCCAGAGTGTACCTTGTTTAAGCCTGTTCTAACATCCACTCCTATCAGGCTTGTTCTTATATCCACTCCTATCAGGCTTGTTCTAATATCCAGACCAAAATCTAATACCTCAAGTTTTACTTGCACAAATCATTCAAACAGACATCCAAGACAGCCCAATCTTTGATATTATTTGGATCAGTTTTAATTTGTAATTTCAGATGTAGTTTGCCGCCATCCACAGCATATTTATCCCCACTGGAGGCGGCTAAATCGGCTAGTGACACAAGCCCCAACTTATTGCGATTATCCACCCACCAGTCACGGTAAATGCTTGGTGTCCCACCCGCCCAAGGTAAGGCAATCTGAACCCAGTCACCAATATCGCGGTTACGGAAATGCAAGCGAACTCGAGGCGGTAACGCACCTCCCAAGGTGATCTCATAATTTTTCTGAGCGATTAAACGGGTTTCAAAGTGCTTGTTGGCAGTATCGTTCGGTGTTCCCCAGATTTTATGACTTGGATTGCTGTCCTCGAGTCTGGTAATGGTGACAGGGCTGATTTCAGCATTGTTATTTGAAACATTCTCGAATTGAAAACGAGCATATGGATTGTCGCAAATGTTAGCGCTCCAATCGGCTCGGGCAATACAATTGGCATTCAGTAAAAATGGATTATTGACCACCACACTGCGGTTGGCAGTACCTGTAACACTACCGTCTTTGTCCATAAAGACAGCACTGCGATAGCCATCCATACCTTCATCAGTTGGAGCAGTCGGTTCGGTTTTTTCAAAGGCTAACCAAACACGGTTGGCATTTATAAAATTCAGTCCTTCTGCCCCGTTTTGAGGATCAATATGAAAATCGGTAAAGCGCAAATATGATGTTCCACCCGCACCGCGTTGGGCATTAGGTTGAAAATTAACAAAAGTCACATTTTTAGCCCCAACTTGCCCATCATAAAATTCAAAACCACGAATTGGGAAAGCCACTTCCCACGGGAATGGCAGGGTACGCCCATCCAAACCAACCCGACCATTTTTCTCGTAATCCGATGGCGTGCCTTTATTGGCAGTTTCACCAACAAAAACACTGTTCTGCACAAGAGTGTCATGGCTGGCAAAAGTTGCACCAATTGCACCATCAGCAATAACAGCATTCTCTAAAATATGCTTTTCGCCGCGCAGCCAAACCCCTCGAGTACGATTTTTATAGGCTTGAAAACCATCAAAAAGAGTAGTGACAATCGTGCTTTTATCACTTGTAGGGTCGGCTCGAGCCGCATAATAAGTATCGTGAGATTCAAGAGTTGTCGTGTCTGGTCCGCCGTCTACATTTAAGCCCGTGTTTTCGTTGCTGTGAGCCAAATTATTCTTAAATACCCCAAGCGCAGTACGGCTGGGGAAAACATCCGCAAAACGAGGGTCTGTAGCACTTAAACCCGTGGCTTTTTTTGGCAGGGCAATCCAAAAACCAAAATTAGCCGAAC
>JBEGTV010000240.1:0-4750 GCA_041179225.1 Deinococcota bacterium
CGTTTTCTAAACTGCCACCATCTATGTCATCTATTCGGTAGCCCGTGGTGTTAAAAGTGGTGTCGAGTGTACCATCGGTGTTGTAACGAATCACCAAGACATCTTTGTTGCCAGCCGTCCCGTTTTTGACATAGCCGACCGCCACAATTTTATTGTCGGCTTGAACCACAAGGTCGTTAATCACGTGTTCTGAACCTGTGGCGGTATATATTTGGGTATTGACGGTTTCGGTGCTGCTAAAAGTGGTGTCATTAGAAATACTCGAGGTCGCGGCAATACTGCGTCCCATACTGAGTTGTGTACCGCTGCTGCCAGTGCTATAACCGCCCCTGATGATACGGTTTTGGGAATCGAGTCCAATACTGGTATACGAAGTTGTGGTGGCTAAAGTGGCGTTGCTAACGACGGTGCTTAATTTGCGTCCACTGGGGGTGAACATCCCTAACCAACCTTGCGGTGAGGCGGGTGTACTCTGACCAACACTGACAATTCGACCATCGGGGAGCGCAGCAATATCTTGGATACTCGAGCCTTGAGCCGGACGAGCCACGCTAAAGCCACCAGAGGCAAAGCACGAATTGATGGTACTAACCGCACTACTAGGGGATGTACTTTCTAAGAAGGCTTCTGGGGATAGTGCCGTTCCCGCAATTCGCACTTGGCAAGCATTGGCAAATACTCCAGTTTCGTGCGCTACAAAGTCCGCCAATTGGTTCTGAGCCGAAGTATACAAAGTAGTGGCTACGACTGAATTTCCTAAATTGGTACGGCGCGTGACCACATCTGCATTGGTTTTTTCCTCGAAACTGGCAGCCACTTGGGTAAATGGAGTTGGATTCTCGAAAACCAGTGCGGTGTAACTAAAACGGTAGGCTGTTGGCAAACCCGGTTCGTTACTGCCGTCCACTGCCATTGCCAATGTCACTGTTCCCGTATTGGTGCTGTTATTGGCAGTAATTGTGCGTTGTGTATTGGCAGTTGGGGCTGCCGAATCACGCACAGTAAATCCGTAAGGCAGGAGGTATTCACCACTGGCAAGGGCTGTCCCTGCGGTGGTGGTCATGGCGTTTAGGTCGTATTCGGTAAAGAGCGCCAAATCTTCTTGTCCAGCCACCACGGCGACTGTGCCGTTACCACTCATGGCTTGGCTCGGGCGGACAGATTGGGCATATGAGGCTACGGAGGCAACACGTAATTTACTCGAGTTTGTACTAATCCCACCAAAATCCGTGACGTTTTTCAGGGCAGTATTACCAATGTTGCCAGTCTTGCGGTACGCCACCAAAGTTAAATTCGACAGACTCGAGCCCGTTAAATTACGCACGCTAAATTGGGCATTTAAGAATTTTCGGCTCGGTGTGGTTTGTGTGGCTGCCGAGTATGTGCCAGCCGTGAACAGCAATTGGGCTTCGTTGACCAAGGCTTGACCCGCAATTCTCGAGGGGGTAAACATGGCTCGAGCCTTCCCGTTATCACCACCGAAAACAACCTCGAGTGTACCGAGTAAACGCTGACTTGTATTGCTCTCGAGCTTCGGGGGGTTCTGGCAAGACATAAAAGTTGCTGCTACCAAACCAAATAGAATCATTGTCTTTTTCATTGACCATCACCTTCTTGTCCTAAAACTGTGCCAAATGGGAAAGATGCCCCTGTGAGGCTAATAAATTGCGGTTGTTGCTCGAGTTTTGGGGCTTGGTACTCGAGTTTTTTGGATACTTCTATGATTTCGTTCATTATTTTTTCCTTTCCCAAATTTGGGGTTTGTAATTTGCACGGAACGCTCTGTTTGAACCGTGACAGAAGCGTATAAATTGGCTCTCTCGCAGCTTCCGCTTGGGCAAAAATCTGCAAAAGCAACCCGAAAATATGTAAATAGCAAAACAGCAAAAACCAGAAAAACCTGTACAATGGGCGTTCTGATGCGCTTACACTTGCTTGGGCAACCTCATTTGGAATTGGGCAACAAAGTTTTGCCACTGTCCAAGAACCACAGTCAAATTCTGGCTTGGCTGACGATGCACCAAAAAACGGGGCTACCAATGCCCCGAGTACGCTTGGCTCGAGCCATCTGGACGGACTGCACCGACGAACAAGGACGCAAACGCCTAGCCAACAGTTTGTACCGACTGCGCCAAGAAATTCCTGAAATAGAAGCGTTTATGATTGGCGATGCCACATCCTTAGCGCTCCAACCAATGCCCACCGATGCTTTTGAATTCCAGAAACTAATGCAGAGCCAAACCCCACAAGATTGGTTTGCCGCTCTTGAAATGTACCAAGGCGATTTACTCGAGGGCGAAGACGTACCTTGGTTAGACACATGGCGCTCGGAATTACAACAAACCCTGTTGCGAGGTCTGCGTCAAGCTGTCCAGCAAGCCGACTCGAGCGGGGCGATACTCTTATCACAACGCCTGATTCAACTCGAGCCGTGGAACGAAGAGGCACACACACACTTGATACGCCTGTACGCCGACAATCAGCGCTTACCCGAAGCCATCAGTGCTTATGAAAAACTTGCAGACACCTTAAAACAAGAATTCTCGAGCCAACCACGCCCAGAAACCCAAGTGTTTGTTAAAGACCTCGAACGGCAACTTGAACAGCAAAACAGTCAAACGCACCAAATCATGGTCGGGCGCAGTCTGGAATGGCGTTCCTTAACCAATGCCCTGAACGCCGTAAAAATCGGACAAGGTGGAATTATTTTAGTCGAAGGCGAACCCGGACTGGGCAAAACCCGTTTACTGCTCGAGTTAAAGTCATTATCGGCTTGGCACAATGTTTTTGCACTCTACGGAGCAGCCGCTAACAGCACACCCGCTTATGCCCCACTCGAGCAAGCCCTGCGCGGCGCGGCGGTACTGCTCGAGCAAGCCACGCCACTGATTCAAAAGAATCTCGAGCCACTTCTTAAAACCGCCTTGGATTCCGAAACCCAAGCCAATCCGCAATTGGTCAGTGCTGCCCTAGAACGCTGGTTGCGTCACCTCGAGCAACCGACGGTTTGGTTACTCGACGACCTGCACTGGGCTGGGGATTTATTCTGGAACATATTAAAAATGCTGGCTCGGGTTACTCAGCAACGCCCTGTGCTGCTGGTGTTGTGCGCCCGCAGCCAAGAACTGCGTGAAAACCAAAAAGCCATCGAAACCCTGCTCGAGATTCGCCAGAACCAACAAGCCATACACTTTGCGCTTGGCGGACTGAGCTTAGAAGAATGCAGCCAATTGGCTCGAGGACAAGGCAAGAACCTGAGCCACAAAGAACTCGAGCAGATACACCGCATCAGCGCGGGTAATCCACTGGTTTTTCAGGAATTGGTACTGGGAAATTCTGCTGATAAGCACCTAACAGATGCTTTCCAAAGTCGGTTTACAAAACTGGATAACACTGCTCGAGAAGCGCTCGAAGCCGCATCGGTACTGGGTAAGCACCTAGACTTAAGCACTTGGGAAGCGATGTTGGGCGTACAACCACCCATTGCACAACTTCTCGAGACTCGGTTCTTGCATAAAGAACCCGAACTTGGTTTCCAACACGATTTAACACGGGTTTTTGTCTATGAACAAATGCAACTCGAGACACGGCAGAAATGGCATGGACGCGCTTTTGAAGTCTTGAAAACACAGGAAACTCGAGCGGCTGTTTTAGCGCACCATGCCGAGGAAGCGGGGTTATTAGCCGAAAGTGTGCCTTATTATCGTAAGGCGGTCATGACCGCCACCAGTATGGGTGCTTTTCAAAATGCACATCGTTTTTTAGAACAAGGTTTGAAAAACAATCAGAGCAGTAATCCAAATGAAGTCGAAGGATTGTACTTCCGCCTTCAAAAACTGAGACTGGGACAATTACAAACTGGAATTATTCCACCAAAAACCGATTTGGATGATTTGGAGTTGGCGTGTCGGCAACTCGAATCCCATAGTTTACTTTTTCAACAAGATGCCCGTAGTGTACTTTTTTCCGTGCTGACATTGCAGTTTGTTAGTCAAGCACACAAAGGCAATAATGCTGAAACACTTCTTTATGCCAATAAATACCTTGAGTATACCCGTGAATTTGGTGATAAAGAGGATGAAGTTAAAGCTCTGGTACAGGTCGCCTTAATTTTTATTAGTACGCATCCAGACGCTGAACAAGGGATTTCATACGCGCAAAAAGCCTACGAGCTTTGCCAAAACTTTGAGATTTTAACGCAAGATCACTTTCATGTACTAATTGCCATGATCAACGCTCGGATTCGTACTAAAGAACACGAACTCGCTTGGGAAATTCTCGAGGAAGCAGAACGTTTCGTTACGGCTCATCCTGAAGTTACGGGACATGAATTCCTTCTTCATAACATCAAAGGTCAGTTGGCGCATCTAGCCGAACATTACGAACTTGCTTTTAGTGTCTTTCACAAACAACTTGATATTTGTTATACCCTAGGAGATGACCGCACTCTACAAGTCACATTATTACACTTAGCCAATGCCCTCAAAAGACTCGGACGTTTTGAAGAAGCACTGGTTTGGACAGAAGAATATATCCAATGTGTGACCAAAGTTAAAAGTCAGGAAGAAAGTAAAATAGCCAGTTATTATTCTGACCATGCTGAAACACTTGTGCTGGCGGGAAGAATAGAAGAAGCCGAGCAACTGCTTCTACCTGTCGAACAATGGGTTTTAAGCGGCACAACCACACCCAATTTACAAAAAGCTAGAAGAGTCTTTTTGTTAATCCGCCAAGCACAGGGACGCTACGC
>JBEGTV010000241.1:0-4746 GCA_041179225.1 Deinococcota bacterium
CTTCCCAACGCCTACTTTGCCATGAACGCTGAATGGCTTGCTGTACTCGAGCCACTGCCAAGGCTTCCTTAAAACCAGGTTGCCCTTGTTTACCACTGACCACTGAACTCAGAAAATTATAGGACTCAATTACTTTTAAGTCGTCATAGCCAAGCCCACAACCCCATGCTGGATTGAAGTTACTATGGTACGGATGGGCTGGTCCGGAAATCAATGTGGTGTAACCATCTTCAGCAGGGTTTTCCAAGTTTCGCCATTGTAAGCAAAGCTCATTCATTTTCTCCATGCTCCACTTGACTGCCCCTTTTGTGCCGTGAATCTCGAATGACATATCGCATTTGGCTCCGTTAATAATACGGCATGACTCGAGAATGCCGCGTGTGCCACTGGCAAAATGAAGCAAGACACTAACGTAATCTTCGTTGGTTACATCGCCCATCAAACTGTTGGGGCTGCCTTTATCGTAATGAGTCCCAATTCCGGGTTGGGGGATCGGGCGGCGGCGAATAAAAATTTCTTGGTCAGAAACCAATTTGGTCATTGGACCCGCTAACATATGTGCCATATCTATGGCGTGGCTCATCAGGTCGCCTAGTGTGCCTAAGCCTTGGTCTTGTTCAAACCGCCAAGATAAAAAACCATTGGGGTCACCTGCATAGCCATTATTAAAACGCCCATGATAATGCGTAATTTGTCCTAATTTACCTGATTCAATTAACTCACGGGTGTACTGCACCAATGGCGACCAACGGTAGTTATAGCCAACAAAAAAAATCATCCCAGATAAACGGGCAGCTTCAGCCGCTTTGATTGTTTCATTTGGGTCGCGTCCAACAGGTTTTTCGCAAAGTACAGCTTTACCTGCTGCGGTAGCGGCTTCTACCATCTCGAGGTGCATTCCATTTGGGGCGGTGATACTAATGGCTTGTACTTCTGGGTGGGCAATCACATCACGCCAATCGGTACTCGATTGTTCAAATCCAAAGCGTTCTTGGGCGGCTTTTGCTCGCGCTTGGATGTTATCGCTACACATAATTAAACGCGGTTTGATACTGCCTAAAAAGCGGTCTGGCAAAGCTCGGTACGAACGACTGTGAACTTCACCCATCCAACCCATACCAATAACACCAATTCCGATTGTGGTCATAAAATTCCTTTTTCAATGCTTACCCAAGCACCATCCAATTGATTAGAAAGCACCGCCGCCTCAACAAATTGCACCCCTAAAACTCCATCTTCGAGACTCGGATAAAGGGTTAATGGGTCATTTGTGGTTGCGTCGCGTTTAGCAATAAGTGCATCGGCGATATTGCTATAGATATTGGCAAAAGCAGCGATAAACCCTTCAGGGTGTCCAGCCCATAACCTTGAGGAGCGTTTGGCAATTGGCGATAACCAATCACAACCACGCGATAAAATTTGCTGATGCCCATCAAGCAAACGCAGCTGCAATTGCTCGGGCTGTTCTTGCACCCACTCGAGACTGCCAAGTTCACCGTAGACCCGAATCCGCAAACCGTGCAGATTGCCTGCCGCGACCATACTTACCCAAAATAAACCCCGTGCGCCATTAGAAAAACGTAATTTAATATGGGCATTGTCGTCGGATTGTCGCCCTGGAACAAGGCTGACCAGTTCTGCTGAAATCTGTTCGATTTCAAGCCCCGTAATAAAGCGAAGCAACTGCTGAGCGTGTGTGCCTAAATCACCAACTACACTGGATTTTCCCGCCAATTCTGGGTTCGTGCGCCACGCCGCTTGTTTATGCCCCGATGCCTCGAGCAGGGTACTTGCCCAACCTGAAGCGTGTTCGACTTGCACCAACCTGATTTCGCCAAGTTCCCCACGCTGCACCAGGCTTCGAGCCTCGCGCACCATTGGATACCCACTGTAGTTGTAGGTCACAGCAAAAATTAAATCCTTAGCCCGAGCCAATTGCAGTAACTCGAGTGCGTCTTGTAAATCGGTCGTGACTGGTTTATCGCAAATCACATGTATACCGTGTTCTAAAAAGACTTTAGCAATTTCAAAATGACTGTTATTAGGGGTCAGGATACTGACCACTTGGATACCGTCACGATGAGTGGCTTCGGTTTGCGCCATTTCCAGCCAAGTACCATAACAACGGTCAGGCGCAATACCCAGACTTTTGGCAAACTCGCGGCTACGGGTTGGGTCGCTGGCAAAGACACCGGTCTCGAGGGTATAACGGCAATCAAAACGGGCTGCTGAACGGTGGGTCTCACCGATATTCGAGCCACTTCCACCGCCAACCATACCTAAGCGAATTTGTGAAGAGATTGTCATGGTTCTACCTCAATTAGGGGTGATAATCACTTTAACGGCATCACCAGATCGAGCCGCGTCAATGCCTTTTTGCATTTCGGCAATAGGTAAGGTGATCGAATTGAGTGGCGAAGGGTCTATAATGCCACTTTCTAAAATTTGAATTGCCCTTGGAAAGGTGTACGGACTGACAAATGAACCGTAAATACTCAGTTCATTGCGGGTAATATCAAATTGCTTAAAGGATGGAGTAGCACTTTCGATCATGCCAAACAAACTGATTTTACCACCTCGAGCCGCCAATTTAACCGCCGTTCCACCTTGGTTGCCCACGGCATCGGCAACCACTGCTGCGCCCATACCACTGGTATCATCCATCACCACCTCAAACAGGTTTTGTTCGCGCCCATTGACCACCACATCTAAACCAATCCGTCTGGCTGCCTCGAGCCGCGTGTTTGATAAATCACTCATGATGACCCGCGCCCCCGCAGCTTTGAACATCAGTCCGTGCAGCAAACCTATCGGACCAGCCCCAATAATCACGGCAGTTTGAGCGGGTTGAATCGCCAGTTTATCTGTGCCATTGACCACACAAGAAAGGGGTTCAATCCAAATCGCTTTTTCAAAAACCAAATCTGGCGAAACACGGTGCAGATAGCCTTGTGGCGCAGTTGTATAACGGGCAAAACCACCATCTTGATGTAAACCCAAGGTCGTCCAGTTTTGACAGTGGTTGCGTTGACCACACTTGCAGTAGCGGCAAATTCCACAGGTCATGTTTGGATTGACAGCTACCCTATCACCAATCTGAAAGTCTTTTACGGCAGCCCCAACTTCAACAATTCGCCCTAAAAATTCATGACCCAAAACCGCACCTTTGGTCGCCTCGAAACCAGGCGGGTCTGCTAAAATATGAATATCAGTGCCGCAAACACCACAACCTTCATTTTCAATCAAAACCCAATCGTCGGCTTTAACCGCTGGAATTGGAATTTCTTTGATCTCTAAAAATCCTACTCCACCAAATGTACCTGCTAACATCATCGTCATTTTACCACCCCTTACTAAGTTTATTTGAATCTAAACGCAATTTAATGACCTGTTGGACAAGGAAAAAAAAATAAATGCAGCCTTATCAGTTGGTTAAAATAAATTGTGGGAACGTTCCCTTAGAATATAACACATTTATAACAACCGCTCAATTTCTATTAGAATGAACCCATGAGCGCTCCAACTATCTTAGATGTAGCAGCCCGAGCGGGTGTATCAAAGTCCTCGGTCTCGAGGGTTTTACTTGACTCGCCCTCAGTCAGTGATGCAACCCGCCAAGCTGTACACCAAGCCATTGCCGACCTCGATTTCCGCCCAAATCTTGCAGCTCGGACACTGGTTAGTCGCCGCTCTGGAGCAATCGGAGTTCTGGTCACAGATTTTCACAATCCTTTTTTCCAAGATGTCCTGGACGGCATAGACGAAATTACTGGACTAGGCAAATACACGCCAATCGTGGTCAGTGGTAAACGAATGCAAAAATCAGAAGAAGGTGCTTTACACCGCCTGCTCGAGTTACAAGTTGATGGCATTATTTGTGTCACAGCAACCCCACAGCAACATGCACTTCAAGCCGCCGCCCGAATCACACCAATGGTCATCCTCACCCGTACCCCCGAGTTACCGTATGTAGATTCAGTAGTCAACGATGATTTTTACGGGGCAAGGCTAGTGGTTCAACACCTGCTCGAGCTAGGACACCAGCACATTGCAATGATCGCTGATGATCAGGAATTGGCTGGCACAGACCGTATAAAAGGCTACCAACAAACCATGAAAGAAAACGGATTTGAACAAAATATTCAAATCACACCGGGTGGATTTACCGAAACGGGCGGTTATACCGGCGTTAAAAGACTCTTACAGACCAACGCTAACCTAACCGCTATTTTTGCAGCCAATGACCTATCGGCGCTCGGTGTGTTGAACGCCGCCGTTGAATTAGGGCTTGACGTACCAAATGACCTCTCGGTCGTTGGTTATGACAATATATTTGCTTCAACCTTAAAACACATCAACTTAACCACCATTGATCAACGTGCCAAAATCATTGGTGAAACAGCCACAAAAGTCCTGCTTGAGCGTATCGAGAATCCACGTCGAGCCGCGCAGCGGATTGTCACTACACCCGTGCTAATAACCCGCTCAACCACCAGACGACCTCGGTAAAATACGCTCATGCCAAAATCACAAGGAAACAAACTGTTCTGGTTGCCAATTTTCAACTTTGACCGGTACACCCGTTTTTAACGACTGCACAGCAGCTTCTGCCACCAATTGCGCCCGCAAACCATCGGCTAAAGTTGGGTAACTTAGGTTTTCTCCCTTAAGTGAACGCACAAAGGCATCGAGAGCCAGTCCAAAAGTGGTTTCCATCCGTTCAAACCACCCTGCATCCAAGCCGCT
>JBEGTV010000242.1:0-4714 GCA_041179225.1 Deinococcota bacterium
GCCTCGATTAAAACTTTATTCAATGCTGCTAAAGTCGTCGGGGGAATCAATTGGGTTCTGCTTTTTTCCCCGCTTTCGCCACTGCTGATGGTCATTTCACCACTGCTTCGACTGGCAGAAATAAGTCGTGTGTGATTCAGCGCAATTCGACTAAAGCTATCAGTGATGGTACGGGTCTGACTTTCTACCCCTGTTTCAAATTCGTAATTACCAAATTCAACATTCAAACATAAATTAAGAGCTTCTTTACCTTGAGTTTGTTCTGATTCAGCATGAATAACCCAACCTGTGCGAATAAAAATTAAGGCTCGAGTTTGTGCAAACCGCACAGATAAACATCCTGTTAAGTTTGAAGTGACAAATTTTTGCAAGACCTCTAAAAATCGTCCTTCAAATTGACCCTGCGCTTGTACGGCAGCCACCATTGTTCACCTCTCCTTGTTCAAAAAATTGGCAAACCAATGTCCAGATGCTTTAACCGTTCGCTTTTGGGTTATAAAGTCAACATAGGTCATACCAAAGCGTTTTTCGTACCCTTCTGCCCATTCAAAATTATCTAAAAAACTCCAAGCAAAATACCCATTTAATTTTGCACCGTGTTGTATTGCCTCGAGACTGGCTTTTAGGTGCTGCTGGAAATACTCGGTGCGCTGCAAATCGGCAATTGTACCATCTGGGTTTAGAGTATCATCGTAAGTTGCGCCGTTTTCGGTAATTAAAATACTTTTTGGTTGGTAATCGTGTTGTAAGCGCACCAGAAAATTAGTTAGCCCTTGCGGGTAGACTTCCCAATCAAAAAAAGTCCGTTCGACATTTGGTAAAAACACATGCGAATAACCCAACAAGGCATCTGGTGACGCATGATTTTGTATTTTGGCAGCTTGAACCACGGTTCTGGTGTAATAATTAACGCCAATAAAATCCAAGGGAGCAGCCATAATTTCTAAGTCACCTTCGGTGATTTTCGGAGCATAAGCCCCGTATAGCTCGAGTACATCCTTTGGATAGCCTTGTCCAAACACAGGGTCAAAATACCAACGGTTCTGGAAACCATCGGCTAAATGTGCGGCTCGAATATCTTCACTCGAGTCAGAGGCGGGGTACACAGGTGATGGATTTAAGACAATACCTGCTTTAGCATCGGCTACGTTTTGTCGAATAATCGGCATGGCTTGCCCATGTGCAACGAGTAAATGATGTGTGGCTTGCAAAGAAGCAGCAAAATCGGTTTTACCCGGAGCATGAATCCCAATACCGTAACCAAGGTACGCCGAACACCAAGGCTCATTAAGGGTTGTCCAATTTTTTAAGCGGTCACCTAGGGTTTGCGTAACTACATCGGTGTACTCAGCAAAAGCGTTGGCGGTATCACGATTTAACCAACCGCCTGCATCCTCGAGAATTTGTGGCAAATCCCAGTGGTACAAAGTGGCATAAGGTTCGATTCCACGAGTCAACAGCGCATCCACAATTCGGTCATAAAATGCTAGACCTGCACTGTTGACTGCCCCACGTCCATCTAATAGGACTCGAGACCACGAAATCGAAAAGCGGTAGGCATTAAAGCCAAGTTGCTGCATTAAATCAAAGTCACTTGGGTATAAATGATAATGGTCACAGGCAGTGTCACCTGTGTCGCCGTTTTTAACTTTTCCTTGTGTTTTTGAAAAAGTATCCCAAATACTTGGGGTGAGTACATCTAGCGCCGCTGCCCCGTCGATTTGATAAGAAGCCGTGGCTGTACCCCAAATAAAATCCTTTGGAAACTCTTTTCTTGTAATCATACTTGGTTTTTCAACAGTTTTTATCATGGTTTAACCTCTTGACTGATTTTGGCATAACGATTTGGTGGCATGGTTAAAATCATGCCATCGGAAAAAGTAACGACTTTGGGGGTAGAGTTTGGGTTATAGGCAACATAAGTGCGGATATTCTTTTTTTCCAGCACTGTAAATTGGGCAGTATCCGCCGTGATTTTTTGATTTGGCACACCATACTCCTCAAGACTCGAGAACCAATGTCTGGTCTGGGTGATCGAATTGCCAAATTCTGGACGCAAATCTTGATTCCAGAGGCTTTTCCCTAGACTTGGATTGCCAAGTGCTAAGTACATGGCGGATAAGTCATTCCAGTAACGCTCCTTGGAAAAATGAGCAAAATTGGTTTCAATAAAACCCTGTTCTCGAGCCAAGTACAAACTCGCTCCGGTTAAAGGCAAAGCGTTAATTAAGTGAATTGCGCCTTTGACACTTGTCCACCAAGTTCCGTACTGCCCGCCATCGCCCCAAAGAATCCCAATCGCGGTTGGTGCAAAAGAAGCAGGGAAATTACCACCAGCCGCAAACCAATACTGCCAAACGGCATTGGTCTCAAGGGCGTACATTCCAACGGCTCGTTCAAGTAATTCTGGGTTTTGACTAACCTCAGCATAGCGAATTAACCCCGCCCAAGCATTGACCGCTTCGCTCGAGGATTCTTGATTTGCACCGCGCATCCGCCCACGATTATCACCACTTGCCCAAGAATGCCCAGCGTAAGCATCAAAATTATGGGTTTGGGTAAATGAAGGGTCATTCGCTCCTGCCGCAATTTCTCGAGCCAAAACATCGAGCATTACACGGTGTTTTTTAAGCCAAACAGGGTCGCGTTCGGCGACACTGGCAGCCGCATGAAGAAAATATCCAAAATTAAAATGATGATCGTTGAGTTGATAATCTGCTCCGTGCGAGGCTGGGATTGGAATTATTGTTCCCCAACGTCCATCCCACAAAAGAGCATGAGGCGGGGCGGGGTCAAACCATTCTTCAAGGCGTTCTTTGATGGCATTGACCAAAGTTTGCACCGCAATTTTTTCCTCGAGTTGTGCGGCAACTTCGAGCATTTGGCTTAACCGCCCAAAATTACGGGCATCTGTATAGCCATCGGTGATGCGGATACTTTCAGGCGAGAGTGGAAAAAATTGTTTGCGTTGGGTAAATTCAAGCAATGCTGTGCGGATTTCGGCTCGAGCCGTTGCCTCTGAGCTAATTGGTAAGTTCGGTAGAATTCCTGTGTAGGGCGTATTGGTGGTAAAAGAATTGGTGGCAGCCAGACGAATTTGCCCCCTTGCCGAGACATAACTCCATTCAGATAACTCGAGCATCGTATTTTTATGTTGATGTGGGTATAAACCCATCAAACTGGTTTTGGCATCCGCTTTGATTTGATGCGTAGTTTGCACTTGGCTCAATGCAGGTTGATACTGCCAAGAAACCTTTGAATCGGTTGGCATGGCGCGGTGTGCCGCTAAAAAAGCTGTGGCAGCCAAGCGCCGCTCTGGGTTTTTTTGAGCTTCTTCGGGCAGGGCAGCCAACACCAACTGCCCCCCAGAAACAAATTGTCGAGTCCCAGAACCACGCCATTTTGCAGCTTGTGAAGTAAACATAATGTAATCACGCCCAGCCACCCGAAGCCCAGTTGCATCACAAGCCAGTTCGACACAAGGACGCGCCCAAATCTGCGGTGACTCGAGAAACGATACTTGAATTTCTTGATTAGCTGTAAACCAAACAAACGGTAAACCTCGCCCAAAAGTCGAATGCAGCACTTGCCGATCTTTTCTAAATTTAGAGCGAATCACAAAATCCGAAGCAGCATCCACCCGTGCATCGTTAAAAGTTTGATTGGTCAAACCAACCACAATATGCGGTGAAAAAGGTGTTGAAAAACCAGTTTCTGCCACCTCTAGCTGAGGGTAATTGAATGCCATACCGTTCGGGGTGGCTTGCAGCACAAGCGGTTGCGCCACCAAAGCCCCAGAAAATTTTTCCCAAAGGAGCGACCCCCACCAAGCATTGGTGGGGTACGGCGCAAAAAAATTGTTGGTCTTAAATTCTGGGGCTGGCGGCGCTCGGAAATTGCCTTCACGCCATTGGGTCACCAACTGAGGCGCTGGTTTTTGCAGAACAACGGGTTTACGGTAGACCAAGCGCCAAAAACTACGAGGCGGCAGTATCACGTTTGGGGTTAATGCCAGACTCGAATCTGGTTTCTCGGCTTGCACCACAGCATCAGTAAAGCCTTTCATGCCAATCAGTTCCCACCCGTTCAAACTGGTCTCGAGCATCTGAGTAGCTAGACTGGTGTTTATTGCCATGACTGTTAAACGATTTTCTTGTTGGGCTGCATGAAGCCACAAATTTGGATTATTGGAATTTAATGTTAAGGCATTGCCAATAAAGTGCTTTAAGTGCCTAAAAGCATAATAAGTGGCTCTTGGCACACCAGAAATATCGAGTGTGCCATGTCCACCAATGCCTTGCAGGGCAAAATAGGTATTCAGACTTGCACCAGCACTTGCCATTCGCAAAGTGGTCTCAGCCGCCCATAAACCTGCCAATTGGTCGCCAATGTGCCTGTTACTTTCGGTACGATACGATAAACCATATTCAGTTAAGCCAAACCCTATTTGCTTTTGAAACGCCAAAGGATTTTTGAGCGGGTCTTTCCAAAGCGCCATGTACTGCTCACGCTCACTATCTATTCTGGCAATACTGGCAATAGCGGCTTCATCTGTAGCCCGACCATCAGTTGGATAAACATGCCAAGTCAGCACATCTATTTGATCGCCACATAAACGCACAAACTCTGCCAGAAACGCAGCATCACCTGTGGTACTTGGACCAGCGAACTGAGCGTTTGGTTGAACTTTGAGAATAGCGGCTCGGTGTGCCTT
>JBEGTV010000243.1:0-4709 GCA_041179225.1 Deinococcota bacterium
CCACCAAGTACACCTCAGCATTTCGAGTCGCATGGCGTTTGGCGGCTGCAATAAATTCTAGTGCCACATCCAAACGCATGTCCTTACCGACATGAAACGGTGGATTCATAACAATTAAATCAAACTTGGCACTTGGCTCGAGGGCAGAGTCCACATCCGAATGCAGCACCGTCCCTGTTAAGCTATTGGCTTTGAGCGTGTCTGAAGCACTTTTTACACTGAGCGCATCATCCTCAAGCAAGGTCACTTTTGCCCCCTCGAGCGCCAAAAACCCAGACAGCACCCCATACCCCGCGCCAATGTCCAGCACTGTGCGCCCAGAACCATTTGGCAAATGCTCGAGCAGCAGCGCACTTGCGGCATCGAGCTTGCCCGAAGCAAACGTCCCAGCGTGGGCTACAGCTTGCAGCGTCTGTCCTCGAGCCTCCACAGCAAACGTCAGAGGCTCGAGTGGGGCTGGAGTCTCGAGCAGGGTCTTCTCGAGTTTCGCCACCCGAAAACCCTTGCCCCGAGCAATAATTTCGCCAGTTCCAAAAATGGCTTTGGCTTGCTTAAAGTAACGCTCAAATCCCTTATCTTTATCGCCTGCAAGAAATGCCACCCCACCATCTTTGGTGCAACGCCAAGCCTCGAGAATGGTGTGCATCACACGAGCATTACCACGCTCACCGTTTAGAATTGCAATAACCGAATCGGCATTGTCAAAGATTCCAATTGGTAAATTTGTTTTTGCAAGACACGACAAGGCTGCCGCACTCGAATCAGAAACCACAACCTTTGCACCATTTTTTTGCAGTGCCAAAGCCACTGCCCCACCACGAGCCGAAAGATCAGTCACCTGACCTAGTTTTTCTTTCTCTAACGCCTCGAGCAGCAAGGTTTGACTTAACTCGAGCCACGGGAAACTCGGTAGACCCGGTTTGGCAAATGCCCCATTTTGAATAGGCAGAAGATCGAAATAAGCATGATTCATGTTTAGAGTCTACGATGTGCCACGAGTAAAACAAAATGCTCGAACCTCAAGCCTTATACTTATTGCAATGCACCACCAAGCTGTACATCGCCAACAAGTTACTCCAGCCGAACTTGACCAATTTCTGGCTTTGGGGTGGCGGCATTTTGGCACGTATTTTTTTCGGTACTCGAGATTACCCAACCCCACGCAAACATTGCACATTCAGCCTTTGCGAATGCGTTTAGCAAATTTTACACCAAACCGTTCACAACGCCGCACTTGGCAACACAACCAAGACCTGACCACTCGAGTGCAAAAGGCGTTTATTACCCCAGAATACCAGCACTTATTTGACTTACATAAAACCCGATTTACACAGAACATTCCAGATCAACTCGAGGATTACTTAGGTTTTCACCCAGAATACTGCCCTTGTGATACTCGAGTAATTCGCATTGAACATCAGCAGCAACTTCTTGCAGCGCATTTCATTGACCTTGGTCAGCACAGCCTATCAAGTGTGTATTCGGTGTACGACCCAGCATGGTCAGAACGAGGACTAGGCATTTTTACGATACTCAAAGCCATAGAATTTGCCAAAAGCCTAGGTAAGACATGGTATTACCCCGGTTATGCGACCCGAGAACCAAGTCATTATGATTATAAAAAGCAATTTGCTGCCCTCGAGTATTTTGATTGGCAGATGTGGAAGTCGCTTAAGTAACAAGTGCCGACTGAGACAGGACATATTCAAGAACACCAAACAACTCTGATAAGTCATCCACTGTGTAGCTCTGTACAAATTTGGTAAAGGCATCCTCTTGCAGTTGTCCAAACTCCCACACCTTGCCATCTGTAACAATGCCATAAACAGCTTTTTTGGGATTAGCATTTAGTTTCTGAGCAGCCAACAACTCAGCTAAGCACTGCCCCCAACCTTGCTCAAAATCATTCTTTTTGGCTTCAGCAATTAGTACCAACGGAGTCTCGAGAACCGTTTTGCCAAGTTTAGATTTTGTGGCAAACAAATAATCAGGTGTGCCATACAACACTGCATCCGCCTGAATTGGTTTTTGAATCCATAAAGCAAACTGCCCAGCATGAGCTTTGTAGGCTTCGCGCAAAATTGGGAAAATGACTGTTTCAGAACGGGCTGCTTCGGAAGTGAAAACATCAATGTTATCCAGACTAAATTGCAATTCGGCACGAAATACCGCCGATGGTTCAAGCGATACAACTTGCAACCCAGTTTCAAGGTAACGAATTTGAAACTGCTGCTGCACTGCGCCAATGTTGCGAAAGTCGCTAAATGCCATACCCCACAGTCTAAGCATCTTGCATGAGTTTAGGGTTTCAAGTTCGCATTGCCTTGCAAAACAGCCAGCCATTATTCCTAAACCAAGGTGAACAATAAAAAAATGAGCAGGTATTGTCTTGCGAAATCTCGAGTTTTTATGGGTAGCGCATGAACGCAAATTTGCTGTGACGATTTCGGCTCGAGCCTAGGCAAGCTGGGGTGATACTCGAGGCAAGTTTTAGGATGTAAAGGACTTGAGTATAATTTTACTTCTATTCACAAGGATGTTATGCTCACCAAGTAGCTTCTCGGGGTCAGATGGTTGACCCACAGGGAATGTGGGCAAACCCGTAAAACGGAGAAACCCGCGCCCTGTAGAAGAGGACGCGGGTAATTTACCTCTGTTAAAGGAGGTGATTGCCATAACACACAAAAAGCGTACCAAAAAACGTTTGAAACCGCAAGGCTCAAACAAGCGTCACCGCCAAGCACGTAAAACTGCAACTCGAGACGCACAATTTTGGGCAGCCATTGTGACACTGATTAGCGGTTTAATCGCCGTTATCGTGAGCATCCTCAAGTAATCATTTGAACCGCGAGAAGCTACACCCGTCAGAAATGGCGGGGTTTTAATTGCTTAAATTCCTGCTCAATTCGTGGACTCGAGAGACGGGAAATGATGTTGTGGGCGAGCCTATCCTAACTACTGCTAAAATTCCAAAACGTAAGTACGAATTAAAGTGTTTTCTACAAACACATAGACTCGTTGACAGTTTGGGCATTTCCAAACTTCATGAGACGGCGAGGGAATATCAGAAATATCCATTTTTTCTGACATTATGGAGTCCAGTTCTATGTCGGTGTACACCCAAAGAATAACACCATTTGGAAATTTTTGATTATCAAGATGAAGTCCACATTTACACGTCATTTTTGCCATCTCTAACGCCTTTTTATTCTTATCAAGTACAAATTCATATCTCAATACTGCTCCACAAACCTTTGATACTCGAGAATGCGTTCTTGAATCTCTGGCAGGGTATCTGCCCCAAACTTCTCGAGGTACGCTTCGGTTAGCACCGTCGCAATCACACATTGGAAAATCACGCCAGCCGCAGGGACTGCTGTGGTGTCTGAGCGTTCACGGGCAGCATCTGCTGCTTGGTGCGTGACCACATCCACGGTTGGCAGGGGTTTCATCAGGGTCGCAATCGGTTTTAATGCCACCCGAATAATCAGGTCTTCGCCGTTGGTCATGCCAGCCTCGAGTCCACCCGCGCCGTTGGTATCGCGTTGATAATGCCCTTGGGTGGGGACTGCATCGCGGTAATAAACGGCATCATGAACCGATGAACCGGGCAGGTCGGCATTGGCAAATGCCCGTCCGATTTCTACGCCTTTAACCGCTTGGGTTGCCATAATAGCGTGGCTAATTCGTCCGTCGAGTTTTCTGTCCCAATGGGTGTAACTGCCCAGTCCGGGAACAAGGTTTCTAAAGCGAACCTCGAGAATTCCGCCCAAAGTATCGCCATCGGTTTTGGCTTGGTCTATTCGGGCAATCATTTGTTCGGCAGCAATAGCATCTAGGCAGCGCACAGGCGAGGCTTCGATGTCACTTAGTTTTTCCCAGTCAAACGGCACGCCACTGGCAATTCCAGCCAGTCGGTCAACGTAATTCGCGCCTTGTACACCAAGTTCAGTTAAGAATTTTAGGGCAATTGCACCAACGGCGACTCTCGAGGCGGTTTCTCGAGCCGAGGCGCGTTCTAGCACATCGCGTAAATCTTTATGACGGTATTTGATTCCGCCAACAAGGTCAGCATGTCCGGGTCGGGCGGCAGTCAAGGCTTTTTTGCGTGGTTCGTTGCCTGCGTTTACGTCCATAATCTCGAGCCAATTCTGGTGGTCTTTGTTGATAATGCTTAAGGTTATGGGTGCGCCCGTGGTACGTCCAGCCCGAACACCACTTAGGAATTGCACCGCATCTTTTTCGATTTGCATTCGTCTGCCACGTCCGTACCCTTGTTGGCGTTTCTCGAGCCACGGGTTGACATCCTCAACACTTAAAGGCACTTGCGAAGGAAAACCCTCGAGAATGGTGGTTAAACTTGGTCCGTGCGATTCGCCAGCCGTTAAGTAACGCATGATTAAAATTAACACGTTAGCGCTTGATTTGGCATAGACAGTGACCTAGCCTTTTTAAGTTTTTCCACATAACGCTGACATCACACCTTGGGGTGTACAGTGTTTTTGGAGGTGCATATGAAAAAGGTTATTTTATTGGTGTTGTTTGTCATTACGCTGGTGGCTTGTGGTAGCGGAAGCCGCCCTGAAGATGCTGTCAATGGGTTTTTTAATACCTTAAAGAATGCAGATTTTGAGAAAATTGGAACATATATGGAGGGCGATTCTAACTTAACCGAGTTGAAAAGTATCAAACCCGAAGCGAAAGAGATG
>JBEGTV010000244.1:0-4699 GCA_041179225.1 Deinococcota bacterium
TTTGACCAGTTCAAAGATTTGGTTGGGTTCTTGGTCTGGCACGAGTCGTAAACTGATTTTTGCACCAGCCTTGGCGGGTAGAACGGTTTTTTGTCCTTCGCCACTAAATCCGCCCCAAATGCCGTTAATCTCTAAAGTCGGTCTTGCCCAGAGCCGCTCGAGGACAGAGTATCCGGGTTCACCAGGCAGGGCGCTGACTTCGACAGATTTCATTAGGGCTGCTTCATCAAAAGGTAAACGCTTCCAGCCCTCGAGTTCTTCTGGTGGGACAGGGCGGACATCGTTGTAAATTCCGGGTATCAGAATCTCACCGTTACCGTTGCGAAGGCTCTGGATGATTTGGGCAAGGGCTTGGATTGGGTTGGCAACTGCGCCACCGTATCCCCCACTGTGCAAGTCTTGCTTTGCGCCTTGAACGTGAACTTCTAAGTAACACAGTCCACGCAGTCCTGTCGTCAGGGTCGGGACGTTTGGCGCGAACATGCTGCCATCTGAAATGACGACTACATCGCAGCCGAGTTTAGCCGCGTTCCCTTGAACAAAGGGTTTAAGATTTGGGCTGCCGATTTCTTCTTCGCCTTCAATTAAAATTTTAAGGTTGACGGGCAGTTTTCCGTGGGTCGTTAGGTGATGCTCTAACGCTGCGACATGCGCCCAGACTTGTCCTTTATCGTCGGTACTGCCACGAGCATAAATAGCGTTCTTCCGAATTTCTGGGGCAAAAGGTGGAGTTATCCATTCGTTTTCAGGGTCGGTGGGTTGAACATCGTAATGTCCATACAGCAGCACAGTTGGAGCGTTCACACCGGCTTCTAGGTGTTCGGCATAAACCACGGGATGACCAGCCGTCTCGAGGATACTCGAGGAGATACCAAGACTGCTTAGTTTTTGATGCAGGTATTCGGCAGCTTGGCGCATTTCGGGGGTGCGCTCGGAAAGGGTGCTGATGCTGGGAATGGCGAGCCATTCGAGCAATTCTTGCTTAGCATTTTCAAAATTCATGGTGGCATAAGCATATCAAGAAAAGCAGGGACTTATTTGGTGATTCATTTATTTGTAAATATACCCTTGCGATTCTGTAGCCCAGCCCAACTCGAGCAAACTGTTTACCAGCCTATTTCTGATAGACTCTAAAAGCAATAAAATCCAATCCAGAGGTGAAACATGGCAGACGCAGCAGCCCAAACAGTCATTATAGAAGTCTCGAGTGACGGCACACGCTTGGTCACAGGCACAAACCAAACCGTGTATTTGTACCGCCCAATGCAAACTGACCCGTTCCACAAGTACATCCCGTGGGGCGACCAATTCCCCGGTTATGTAAAAGACTTTGTTTTGCAATGGAATCCGTTAATTGGCACGCCAAAAGCAGGTAGCGGCGTAAATCAAGGCGACCTAAGCACAATTACACGCGGCGGCAACCCAGATAAAGCCCAACAACAAATAGTCTACAAAGGCTGGTGGTTATACGTTATTCCGGGCGAAGCGGCTGGAACTTCAAACCCAGTGGCTGGACAATTTGAATTGGTCAATGCAAAAGGCGAACTGCTCGAGCTACCTGTTACCAAAACTGATGATGTTGGCGACCCAGGTGTTCCGAATTATGGCGGACCCTAACTCAAGACGCATTCAATAAAAGTATCCTTCGTAATTCGCGTTTTTGTCGAACATTGATTTTTTGAGATTTTTCAAGTGCATTCGCAAGCCTGAACGCTTTTTCTCTCTTGTTGACTGCAAAGTAATACTTAATGTAATTTACTTTGCAGTCAATGATTTGTGTAAAGTTTCCAGTTTGAGTTGCAATTCTGTACGCTTCGTTCAGGTGAGATTTAGCATAATCAAACAACTTTCTATCAAGCATCATTTCAGAAAGAAAAATTTTTCCATCCACTCGCAAATAGCTAGGAATGTCATCTGTACTTCGTGTCACTAAGCGATAAATCCAATATTCTGCGTCGTTCTTTTTATCAATCCTATAATTGAAAACAGCAAGATAAAATTCAAAATAACCAACAAGAACTGTATGTTCTAAACAAGCTGACAAATATCCACTATTCAAACTATTGGCAAGAAATTCAAAATCGGGAGATTCAACCATATAAAGTTCAATGAAACTTAGACTAATCAACGCTGTTAGTTCCATGTGTTTATTTTTGATTGACTTTGCAATCTCCAAAACTTCAGAATGAATCTTTTTAGCACCTATAAAGTCATCCAAAGCCAGAAAAACCTTGCCTTTATTACCTAAAAGTATCGCATGGCGTTCTAAATTGTCTATTTTTGAATTAAATAATAGAGCATTTTCAAAACTATCCAATGCTTTTTGGACTTCTTGTTTAACCAAATAAATGTTTCCGAGTGTGTTATGCACTTTTGATCTTAAAATCTCACTGTTATCAAAGTTAATCTGTATTAGTAAATCATTTAGAATTTGTATTGCTTGATCATTTTCACCAGAACAATACAAAAGCCATGCCACATTCACTGCCAAACCAGAAAAAACCCGTTGGTTTTCATTGGGGAAATCTAACTCAAAAGCAGGCTTATAAAATTGGATACCTTGTAGTAGTAATGATTTATGCTCAAAAAACACAACCATCCCCTCGAGTGCGGCTATTCGAGGAAAATCTTTATTCTCGAGCGCCCATGCCCAAGCTGCTTTTAAGTTGTCAAAATCAGTTTCTATTTTCTGCATCACAACGGCTGCTTCTGCACCCCTAATTTTTGGTAATTCGCTGCTAATTTGGTCTAAGTAATAAACCGCGTGTTTACCTAGCATCGGTGCAAATTCCGAATCGGCTTGTAGTAACTCGAGGGTATACTCGAGAATAAGCGGATGAATCGTATACCGTTGTTGCCCTGCGCGTTGTACAAAGGATTTATCTATTAAATTGGCAATTTGCGATAAGCTAGTTTGGGCAACTGTTAAGAGCGCGTTTCGATTTGCGCCGTTTTTGAAGATTGCCATGCGCTGCAAGCCTTGGCGTTCGGCTTGGCTGAGTAATGCCCAAGAGTGCAGAAATACAGCGCGAATACTGCGTTGACGCTCGGGTAGGTTCGTGGTTTGGCTTTGCAAGGCATCCATGCTTTTTTGCAGAGCAATTTGTAACTGAGATAAACTAAAAGTCTTTAATTGAGGGACTGCCAGTTCTATGGCAAGTGGAATTCCTTGTAAGGTTCGGACTATTTTCAAAATAACTTCAAGTTCAGCGTTGGTGTATGTCCTGTTGGCTCGAGTCACAAAGAGTTGGACTGCGCCACTGGTTATATTTGCAGTCTCGAGTCCAGAAATCGGGTAGACATGTTCGGCTTGTAAACCAAGCACTTCGCGGCTGGTGCAAAGTAAACGCAGATTTGGGCAGTTCTCGAGCAATTCAGCGATTAAGTGGGTTTGGTCAGTCAGTTGCTCAAAATTATCTAAAACCATCAACATGGATTTTTGGGCGATGAAGGTTTTAATTTGTTCAAGCATTGGCTGACTGGTTTGTAATGTCATTTCTAGGGTTGTGACGATTTTAGCCAGTAAATCATTTTCGGTTTTAGTCGTCTCGAGTGCCGCAAAGTAAATTCCATCTAAGTATTGTTGGTTTTGCAGGGCAGTTCGGGCTGTTTCAAAGGCAAGCGTAGTTTTGCCTATACCGCCAAAGCCAAACAGGGTTAGTAACTGGGCTTGGTTTTGAAAGTTGTTTAGAATAGCTTTTATTTCTTGGCTTCGTCCAATAAATTCGCTACTGGAAGGTATTAAATTATGAGGTGCGAGTTGTTTTTGTTGTTCTTGGATTCGATTTCGTAAGTCCTCAACACGTCGGGCAAACCAAGGTTGCAAGTCGGTGCTACCTGAGCTAAGTACATTCTGGGCTTGCTCGAGGTATGGCTCTATTTGGTCTAGGTTTTTTTGCACTAAGGCTTCTTCACAGAGTTGTAAGTAAGCCTCGAGAACTTGGCGTTTAATAAATTGGCGGGTGGTTTTGAGCCATGCTGCCAGTTCGATATTTTCTGGCGCTTCAAAACCAGCTAGAAATTCGCCTTGGAAGAGCCGTATGGCAGATTCCAATTGCCCTAGTTCAATTAAATGCAACAACTCGAGGGCATCACAAGTTCCAATAAATTCAACACTTTGCCGAGAGATTTTTAAGGCGTTTAGGACAAACGGTTTTAATTGAAAAATCTGGTTGCGTAAGCTGTTCATTGGGTCTTCGGCAGCTTGCCAGAAAAAATCGGATAGGAATTGCCGATTTTGCCGACCTTCAAACAGTAAATAGGTCAAAAATACGATGGCTTTGGGGCGAGTAAATGAACGACCCTCGAGCTTAATCTGCCCTAAAGTTGACACGTGAACAGTAGTGACGGCGGTGGCTGTCATATTCCCTGTTTTAGTCTACCGCACTTAAGTACAAAAAAATCCACCAGTTAGACTGGTGGATGAAGCCTTGAATCGGCTTACTCAGAAATCATGCTGGCAATTTCTTCGAGCGTGGTTTTGCCTTGTAGGGCTTTCTCGAGGGCATCTTCCATCAGGGTCACAAGTCCACCTTTTTCTCGAGCAATTTGTCTAATTTCGGTCGAAGTTTTATGTTCAATAATCGCTTTACGAACGTTATCTTCAACTACCATTAGCTCATGGATTGCCATACGACCTTTGTAGCCCGTATCGCCGCATTTGTTACAACCTAAGCCTTTAACAATGGTACGCCCAATC
>JBEGTV010000245.1:0-4696 GCA_041179225.1 Deinococcota bacterium
ATAACACTGCCCAGCACTAAAGTTAGGGCTTGAGCCTGAACATATAAACCTTGGCGTTGCATCGCAAAGGGAAAGGCTAAGGCAGAAATTACGACCACCAACGAACCTGTGTAATAAAGTGGATCACGAATAAAACTCGAGTCGGCTCGAGGAATCCCAGCAAACAACGAATACGTCAAAATGGCATCACCAAGGGTAATAAATGCCAGAGCGATCCCCAAACCAAGGACACTTGGACGAAGTGTGGCTGGGAGTTTACTAGACAGCCGAATTAGAATAAAAGCGCCGAGTGTATCAAACATCAAGACTGCCAAACTACGAATTGGGGTTTGCGTGATTGCTCCAAACAACCAAACCAGCCAGATTGCCCCTGCAAGAATCAGGTACGGCATTCCTCGAGACAGGAAAAGTGGTTGCATGGTTTTAATAGTGTAACCTAATTCGCTTTTGAATGTTGTTTTTTGCTCACATTGGGTCTGCATTATCCCCTTGTACTGAAACTTGAGAAGCGGCAAAATAAGCCTTATGAACTTAAAACATCAGCAGTTGGCAGAGGTTCTTGTCTCCCATTCGACTAAACTTAAGAGCGGAGAACGGGTTTTAATTGAAGCCTTTGACATCCCCGAGAGCCTCCTCGAAACCCTAATAGACCGTGTTGCCCAAGCTGGCGCGATTCCTTTTGTGGATACCAAACACAATCGAGTGTTGCGAAAACTCTACATGAATGCTTCTGAAGAAATGATGCTGCGCTGGTCGAGTTGGGAAGCTGAACGAATGCAGCAAATGGATGCGTACATTGGGATTCGTGGCAGCAACAACGCCCTTGAAATGTCAGATGTGCCAAATGACCGCATGAAACATTACCAAACCCATATTTGGGGCAAAGTGCATCGTTACCGTGTGGATCACACTAAATGGGTGGTTTTGCGCTACCCTAGTTCATCTTTTGCCCAAAGCGCAAGCATGAGCAGCGAGGCATTTGAAGAATTTTATTACAATGTGTGTACCCTCGATTATGCCAAGATGTACCAAGCCCAATTGCCACTACAAAAACGAATGCTCGAGGCAGACAGGGTGCGTTTAACTGGACTAAACACCGACCTCGAGTTCAGTATTAAAGGCATTGGCGCAGTCATCTGCGCGGGCGAACGCAACATTCCCGACGGCGAATTGTACTCTTGCCCCGTTAAAAACAGCGTCAATGGGATTATTTCCTACAACACCCCAACGCTGTATCATGGGGTGCGTTTTGAAAACATTGTCCTCGAGTTTAGGGATGGCAAAATTATTAACGCTACCAGCAACAACACGGCTCGCTTAAACGAAATCCTTGATTCGGACGAAGGCGCACGTTACATTGGCGAGTTTGCAATTGGTTTTAATCCGTACATCACTAAACCAATGCTCGACATTCTATTTGATGAAAAAATTGCAGGAAGTTTCCACTTTACACCCGGACAAGCCTATGAAAATGCTGACAATGGAAATCGCAGTTCGGTGCATTGGGACATGGTTTTTATTCAAACCCCCGAGTACGGTGGTGGCGAAATGTTCTTTGATGGTCAACTGATCCGTCAAAATGGGTTGTTTATCCCAAATGACTTGCACGGATTAAATCCAGAAAACCTGAAATAAATGATAATCTAAGTTATGAAAGGCTTAATTCCAGCCGCCGGTTTGGGGACTCGTTTGCGTCCCCTGACCTACACTTTACCTAAACCGCTTTTAAGTGTTGCCAATAAACCCATTATTCAGTATGCCATTGAGGATTTACGCGATGCGGGCATATGTGAAGTTGGGATTATTGTCTCCGATTTTGTCAAGGCTGCCCTCGAGAAAGAAGGACTTGAAGTCGAAGGGGTGCAAATTTCCTATATCACCCAAACCGAACAATTAGGAATTGCCCATGCGGTCAAACAGGCTGCCGACTGGTTAGCTGGCGCTGATTTTTGTTTGTACTTATCGGATAACTTATTTGAACACGGAGTCTCGAGTTATGTTTCGAGTTTCCAAAAAGGCGATGTAGACGGAGTAATTGCGCTGGTGCAAGTCGAAAACCCCAAGGAGTTTGGGGTGGCAGTGCTTGATAGCGCTGGCAAGGTGCAGAAAATTCTCGAGAAACCACAAAACCCACCAAGTAACTTAGCTGTGGCTGGGGTTTACTGCTTTAAGAATAAAATCCTTGAGGTTATAGATGGTCTAAGTCCATCGGCTCGCGGTGAATACGAAATTACTGATGCGATCAGTGGCTTAATGAAAATTGGTAGTATTCGCGGACTTGAAGTCCAAGGTTGGTGGAAAGACACTGGCAGACACGATGACCTGCTTGATGCCAACCGCTTACTGCTCGAGCGAATCGAACCAACTTCTAAAGGGCAACTCGAGAACACCCGAATTGTCGGACGGGTGCGAATCGAAAGCGGTGCGGTGATTAAAAACAGCACGATTATTGGACCTGCTTTAATTGGCAGAGGTGCAACACTAGACAATGTTTACATCGGACCATTTACCAGCATTGGCGAAGGTGCAGTTTTAAGGAGCGTTGAACTTGAATTTAGTATTATTCAAGAAGAAGCCCGTTTAGAAGATATTCCCGTGCGTCTTCACGAATGCTTAATTGGACGTAAAGCCATTGTGCGTGGTTTAAGCAAAGTGCCTCGAGTGCATCGTTTGGTCTTATCAGATGCCAGTGTGGTCGAATTGGGGTAAGAAAAGGGTCAAGATCAAAAACAGTCCCTTGAGAAACAAAAACACTTATGCTAGTGTTTTGAAGCTGTCGGCACGACGCATGGCTGCTGGAAATGCCGAAAAGTAATGTTGCGCTCCGTCGCGTGACACCCTCAAAATCGCGTAGGAGTGTGTAAAAAATGGTTAAAATTCGTCTCACCCGTCTGGGCAACGCCCACAACCCGCACTACCGTTTAATCGTCGTGGATGCAAAGCAAAAACGCGATGGTGGCTATCTCGAGAACTTAGGTCATTACGACCCACGTAAAACCACCGAGAACTGGTTAAACATCAACACTGAACGTGCCAAATACTGGCTTGGTGTTGGCGCTCAAGCCTCTGATACGGCTCGCCGCTTAATGAAACAAGCTGGTGTCTACAAAACTGCTTAAATGCTTCAATAAAAAATCCCCTCGAGACTCGAGGGGATTTTTTTATGCAATTTGCTTACTTCACACTAGAAATAGTTTGCTTATTTCACACTAGAAATAGCTTGACTGCCACCACAGTCGCGCCCGAGACGAGCAATGGCTCGAGCTTCTGAGCTTGGATTGGTGGTTTGGACTGGCACACTCCAAACCATTGGATTACCACTTGAAATAATCCCTTCGCTAAACAGTTCGGTAGCGCTGGTGCTGATGGTGCTTGGTAAATCCAGTTCGGCTCTGGCTGGAATACCGTAAGGGAACAAAGTCGAAACTGTAACGGTCAGTTCTGAATTGCGGTTAATTGGCTTTGGGCTTAGAACAATGCGTTGCAACACAACATATTCCACGGTAATTTCGGTGGTTTGGTCTTGAATTGCCACGGCTTTAATCGGACGAATCCACGCTCCGGGTAAACTCAGGGCTTGGATATTGACTGCCCCGGCGGACACCGCTATGGTATCGCCTGTTTTGATGTTTGTGCCATTGACTTTCATTTCAAGGCTAGGCAATTCTATTCTCGCACCACAAGAGACTGCTACAGCACTCACAATAACATTGGTCGGTGATTGAAAACCGGGCAGAATGGTGTACAAGGCTTCATCGCCTAAACGAACTCGAATACTAAAGGAATTAGAAAATTGTTTGGTACTGCTAACTGTTCGTGCCACAACTCGCCAACGCCCAAGCAGTGCTTCGGTCATTGGAATATCATCGCTTGCCCATTGACCATCTAAAGAAGAAGTAAGCGGACGGCTCGAGCCATCTGGGGTGATTAAACTCAGTGCCATTTCTTCTAAACCATCAGCATCATAATTACCAAGGCGGATGGTTTTACCCAAAGCACTGTTTGGCACATCAATAAAACCAACCAATTGGTCTTGATTAGCTTCGCCACGCAAGTTCACGGTGAATTCACTGGCTTCGAGCCGCACGTTATTAGAAGCCCGTACCGCAAAAGCGTTTTTGCCATTGCCTTTGGATTCAACTTGAAATTTATAGTTGCCCGGACGTAAAACCCCAGCATAAAAACGCTGCAAATCGTGTTGTTCGCCGACCCCAAAAGTACGCCGCGCCAAAACCCGTCCACTGGATTCACGCAAGGTAAACGTGGTTTTTAAGTCTGGATTCTGCCCATATAGTTCATCACCAAAATAGGCGGCGGTGTTGCGATTGGTGGTCAGGTCGGCTTTATTGGTTTCGGGGCTAAAAATCTCCACCACAGTGCGAACCAAGCTCGTGCCAGAGACCACCAAGCGGTAATCCTCGAGACCAAAACCAGCGCTGACTTCGCTACCCACCGAAACCAAAGGTAAAGCAACTTGACGCACCTCAAAAGCTGGATTGTCCTGCGCCCAAGCCGTAGTGCCGCACAGGGCTGCCAATAAAATTAAAGAGATTTTTTTCATCACCTTCAGATTAAAGACTTTTTAAGCTCGAGTCACCCAACTTTGGAATGGTTTTAAGGAAATCTTTAAGTAATATCTAGCCTAACTTTAGGGATGGTTTCAAGCTGCACTCAATTGGAGTAGATTTATTGTATG
>JBEGTV010000246.1:0-4691 GCA_041179225.1 Deinococcota bacterium
AAATCATGCCGTTTTCTTACCAATGCTTTATTTTCACTTGACCATGTTGTACAGCCACCGAGCAGGGTCTTTGGATGAGATGTTAGCCTTAAAGTATGCGCGTGAAATTCAACGAATAGCCGATGTTGATTTTGGTCATTACAAAGAATCAAATTTTAAGTTAATTGAACTCGAGGCTCGTTTTGGAAGCCTTGAAACAGCCGAAAAATTAGTAGCAGAAATCGAATCAAACAGTGGTGTTACCCCGTGGCAACATGCTTTTATTCTCGAGCGACAAAATTCTCAGGGTGCAGCCGTAAAAGCCCTTGTAGAAGCCCAAAATAACCTGCATTTTAGCGAGGAAAAAGATTTAATCGAACTCGAATTGGTACGAATTACCCAAGACCGAAAATTAGCACTTGATCTCGAGCAGCGCTTAAAGACTCGAGAACTGGGTGCTTTGTTAGTTGTGCTGCATCGGTATATGCCTGAATTAAAACAAGTACAAGCAGCACCAATGCAAGCCAGTTTTAGAATTGCCAATCTAGGTTCGTTACAATTTGAACGCAACGGCGTGCCGATACAGTATAAAGCCGTTAAGGGACGAGAATTACTGGGCTTACTCTCCGAATTGCGTTTACGAGGACAATCCGAAATCACACAACTCGAGCTACTGGATTTACTCTATCCGAATCTCGATGAAACTGCTTCTATTGCTGCGTTGCAACAACTTATTTACCGATTACGCAGCAGCCTTGGACAAAACGTGATTGTGCGAACCACCACGGGTTACGCGCTTGGTGACGAGGTTTGTACCGATGCTGAAACGTTTTTGCAAACGGCTGATTCTGCTTTGTGGCGCGGTGCGTGGTTAGCAGATTATTCTGGTGGACAAGATTCAATGGCACGAAACCGAATTTATCAAGCACTAACCGCGTACATCGAAAATACAATTCTAAAAGCACCCACCGAAGCCGCACGATTAGCCCTGATTTGGCTCGAGGCAGAACCCTATGACTTGGAAGCTGTGATGTTAGCCAAGGACGCGCTGTTAGCCTCTGGGGACGTTCTGGGAGCAGAACAGGTGTACAACCAAGCCTTGGTGCGTTTCCATGAAGTGGGAATGTCACTCGAGACACCAACCACCATTCGTGGTTAAAAAAACACCCCACCAAATGTTACTCGTTTGGTGGGGGTTAAAATCAACTTAATTAAAGGTCGTTGGGCATTTGTCGGCTTGGGCTGGTAATACAATTTCAGGAGTTTTCGCATCTATTGAAAATAAGAAATCCTCAAGGTTGGCTGCATCTGCACGATTTAGTGTAAAATCGGCTTTGCCTGCGGTTAAGTGCTTTTCCCATCTAGGGTTGGTGAATAAATCTGTCAGGGTTTTGGCTTGTCCGTGATGCAGGTACGGCGCGCCTGCACTTAGTCCGTACAAACTAGGGATGTTAAAGCCACTAAAATTTCCTTGGGCAACAGCGCCATCTTGTTTGGTCTCGAGGTCTGGGTTTTCGCTTGGGTCTAATGCTCCGAAGGTGCTGACGTTGCGTAGCACACATGCCATTTGCGCGGGTCCTACGGCTGCGCCGATCCCGCCGCTTTGCTCAGGTTGTACCATCTTGGTTTGCGAACCAAATCCAGTCACATCCAACGCGGACAGGGCAGCATTATTGGCTGTGCTTGGTGTGAAGAATCGTCTCGAGGCGGTCCAACCGGCTCCACCGTGGCAACTTTGGCAATTGCCTGCTTGGAAAACCGCCAGTCCTTTGGCAATCGAATCAGCACTCGAGAAGCGTTTGGCACTTGGAGGACGGAAGGTTTTGACCAGTGCTTCAATGGCATCAAAGTCAAAGACAATCGAAGGTGTGGTGTCCTGAATGACTTTAACGGGAATTCCAAGATTTACTTTTAAGCCGTTCGGGTCGGTAGCATCGGCTGGATTTAAGCCAATTCGGGTTTGTTGGGTTAAGTCGGTAATGTTGCCTACGACAACTGCGCCTAAACCACCAGATACGGCTCGGGTATTGCGTTCAAAATCATGAACTTCATCAAAAATGCCTGTCCAGTTCAGAATGCGTTGCTTTTGTTCACCTGTCCCATGACTGAACGTGCCGTCCATACTGGTGCTTTGGCGCGGACCTGCTGGGAAACTCCATGTGATGTTGTCGGATAAACCATCCGGGTGACAACTGCTGCAACTGCTCCAAGTTTCTTTGCTCCATCTGGCTCGAGCTGTAAAGTAATCGCGTCTGCCTTTGTTGATGTTGGCTTCTAAACCTGCCGTTGGTGCGGTGGTAATCGCAATTTTAGTGGTTGGTGCTTGTTTGACCAAATCCACAACGGTGGTGCTGCGGCTCACCCAGCAATTCACGTACATATTGCTGTTCTTACTGAGATCAACAGGAACAACCAAACCAATCGGGTTTTGACAAGCAATTTTTGCGCCTGCTGCATCGCTCACTTCGAGCAGTTCGACTTGCTTGTTGGTGACATCGTTTTTGCCGAGCGTTAAGGTGTTGGTGGCAGAGTCCAAAATTGCCCGTTGGACAGCATCTGCGCCTCGTCCTAAAAGGTACAAAGTGCTATCGCCAATCACGTCTATGTCGTACAAATCTGCCATAAAATTCTTGGCTTCAGGCGCAACAACTTGTTTTTTAATTGCATCTGCCAAGCTAATCGTAGCGACTTTAGAAGCGGTACTGATTTTACCAATTAACACAAACGGAAAAACATTTTGATTAAACGAAGGTACACCGTCAGGAGCGGCAGCCACAGCCGTAGCGAAGAACTTATCGCCACTAATGGCAATACTGGCGAGTTGGTTCGGTGCGGCTGACACCGTTGGAGCAAAATCACCTGGGTTAATCGGATCAAAGACCACTTCGCCAACATTGGTTAAACCCTCGAGATTAAGGACATTCACCACACCACTACGGCTACTATCGGTGGCTTCTTTACCTGTTACTCGACCATAAAATTGTGTGACTACTACTTTTTCGTCGGTGTCGGATTGATCAAAATTGTTGGTAATTGCCACGGCTCGAGGATTAGGAATGAGTACAAATTTACCCAACGTCATGGTTTTCGTATCAATGTTTGCCACTCGTCCTTCGGCAAATTCGGCAACCACTAATTTTTCACCGCGAGGTGAAAGCGCAATCCCTGTTGGTTCAGAACCGACTTGAACTGTTGCCACAATGGAAGGATTATCGGTATCTATACCCGATATTTTCATGATGCTACCATCGGCACGGTTTGCCACAAAAGCCGTTTTGTTATCTGGATGAATCACCACTGAAACAGGTTCATCGCCTACTTTTAATTCCGAGCGCTTAGAATTATCGAGTAATTTAATCACACTGATCGAATCGGTCTCGGGATTGACTTGCACCACGTATCTATTGTCACCCGACATGGCAATCGCCCCAGATTTAGAGGCTCTGGTCAGAATCGCAGTTTCAACTGGGACAACTGGGTCAAAACAACTGGCTAAACCTGTCACTAAAGTAAAACAACCAACACCACCTAGAATCCATTGCTTATACTGATCATACATTTGAAACCTTCCTTTGTTGACTGAAATTCACGAACAACGCATCAAATCAAAAACCAATCTCGTTGAACGCTCCTTTTCGTTCCTAACAATGAGTGCCATAAAAAAAATTGCGTTTTCGCAAGTCCAATATGGCTGACCTCGAGTAACGCGGCTGTTATAAAACAAATTAAATTGTCTTGAACGACTTCGATTCATTCGTCACGCTGGCGTTACTTGGGTTAAGCAGCGTCGTTACGAATAAAAATTGGCTCAAGAGGACTAAATTAGGGTGTTCTCGAGCCAAAAGTTTAACAACTCGAAAAATAACAGCCGCGTTACCGAGCTTGATACAAAATAAAAACTGCAACGTTGATCACACAAGTTAAATGTTGCAGTTTGTGGCACTGCTCGAGCAATGAATTGGTTTCTACCCGAGCAGTGCTATTCAAATCACCACACAAAGAATTTAGTCTAATTTTGCCTTCAGTGAATTTTTTCCTAGGCGTTAGTAGACCGTTAGTCTGGTTGGCAGACACTATTGGCATGGTCAAAGAACTCGAGTCTGCAAGTCTTGATTGGCAAGTTAAATTACTTAGGAACAGCTTAAATGGGGTGAGTTCTGGTTTTTGTAACCGCACCATTGCTGTTGTTGGTAAAGCTGGGCTGGGTAAATCGTTTACGGTAGATAGCGTTTTGCAAAACTTGTCGTGTGTCACAATTCGTTTGTCTGCAACGGAATCACTGATTAGTTTACTCGAGCGGTTAAATCTGCTGAATCCTGTTCATTTAGAGTCTTCTGAGTCAGTGCAGGCTATGTCAAATAAGAAAATCTTGAGTCTGATTCGTTCGCAACTCGAGATTTTAGCACCAGTGGTCATTGTTGTTGAAGATTTGAATGACCAACAAGCTCAGCGGTGGTTGGATTTACTCAAAGTCATTCAGGGTTTGCGTGGCATTGCCATTCTTGCGACGAGCTGCAAGCCGTTGCCCAAAGCATTTACCGAAATTCGTTTGCATCCAATGAATGACTTGCAAATTCAGGCGCTACTCGAGCAACACGGGTACGCTTTGCCGCTACCAGCGATTGCTTGGATTCAGGCTCGGGTGGCTGGTAATCCTCGGTTTGCTTTGGAATACTGCTCCCAACTGAGTGAGATTGGGGCATTGCGTCATC
>JBEGTV010000247.1:0-4681 GCA_041179225.1 Deinococcota bacterium
CAGCGAACAAATTGCCTTTCCAAGCTGCGAATTTAGAGCCGTTATAAACCGTTAAACCAGAAGGTGCAATACTCGGAGTCCAAATCAGTTTAGGATCAAGCATTCCGGGTAAACTCTTATTTTGTGAAACAGGCGGACCAAAATACTCGTTGCTGTGCGAAGCCACTGGCCAGCCGTAATTCTTGCCTTCCAAAATCAGATTGACTTCATCGCCACCCCTTGAACCATGTTCGGTAGCCCAAATCCGCTTATTGATTGGGTCGTATGCCATGCCTTGGATGTTGCGATGACCATAACTGTACAGCACATCATCCGCGTTTTTATTGCCGACAAACGGATTGTCTTTTGGAATGCTACCATCGTCGTTAATTCGAGAAATTTTGCCTAAGCGACTGGTTAAATTTTGGGCTTGCAGACGAATAAAACCGTTCTCTAAACTGGCTGGTGGGTTGCCTCCATCGCCTGTAGAAATTAAAAGCGTATTATCGGGCAAGAATACCAGTCTCGAGCCGAAATGCTGCCCACCAGATTTATTTTGGGTGACTTCAAAGACCGTTTTTATGTCCGTTACACTCGAGCCGTCAAATACGCCCCGGGCTACCCTTGTTCGGTTGGCATTGTTTGTACCGTGCGAATACGACCAGTAAATCAAACGATTCTGGGCAAATTTTGGATGGACTGCCACATCCATTAAGCCACCTTGCCCAAGCGCTAACACACTTGGTAAACCACGAATTGCGTTAGGCTCGAGTTTATCGTTTTTGACTAAGCGCAAACGCCCGGGGCGCTCAGTGATGAGCATGTCATTATTGGGTAGCCATGCCATACCCCACGGATTCTCAAGACCGCGCAGTACCGTCGTGGTTTTGAAGAGCGTGGTTTGTTGTGCCAGTACCAAGCCAGTCATTGCGAGACCACAAACCAGTAAGAATCTTTTCATGGTTTATACAATAGTCAAAACCCCTGTGTGAATCATGGTTGTTGCTTACAAATCATGGCATGTTCAAGTTGCGATTTGTTGCTGTAACTTAAATCCGTATCGTTTATGCGACCAGCAATTTTATGATTTCAGGCAGCATGGCTTTAGTACGTGCAAAACCAGCTTCAAAAAGAGCTTGGGATTGCCCGTATTCAAATGCACCACCAGGTAAATCACCAAGCCGTAAAATCAAATCGGCATTGTTTAAGCTCGCCCGACGCAAGGCATCTCTTGAAATATGAGCGCTTCGCAAAATCACATCGAGTGCCGTTTTCGGAGCAAGAGCAGGGGTGCTTTCATCGCCGACATCCACAGCCATAACAACAGCTTGGGGTGCAATTTCTCGAGCTACGCTGCACGGCACATTCTCGAGGACATGACCATCCACCAAGAACCGTCCAGCAATTTGCACAGGCGCAAAGACCCCCGGAATGGCACTTGAGGCAAGGGCAGCTTCAAGCATTGAACCTTGACGCAAAATCACTCGTTCACCAGTTATGATGTCCACCGCTAGAAACGCCAGTGGAATCGGTGAGTCTTCAAACCGCGCCCCGCCAACAAGGGCAATTAAACTTGAACGAAGCGGTTCGGCACTGACGAGACCCGCCCCAAAAACACCACCACGAATCACTTTTTCCCAACTTGCCACGGTTTTACTAAAGGCATCCAAAGGATTAGGGTTCTTTGGTGGATGAAACAAATACTCGAGTTCGGCATAGCCTAAACGCCCTATCTGCTCGAGTTTTTGAAAAGTTTGATCTCGGGTGTCTGGGGTGGCTCGAGTAAAAAGCATGGCTGCAATTGCTCCACTTGAAGTTCCAGCAATTGCTACCACAGGAATTTGGGCTTGCTCGAGGGCTAAAAGTACGCCAAGGTGAGCGCAACCGCGAATTCCACCTCCAGATAAAGCAAGGGCAAGGGTTTTCATGCTGTACCGTAACACCTTATGCTGATTCATGTGTAGAATGCTAAGCAATGAAGTGGTTTGTTCGATTCTTAACCTTGATTACTTTGGTTGTTGCCAACCTTGCAACGGCTCAATTGATCAACACGCAACGTGTTGCACAACGCAATTTTGCTGATTGTCAAAAGTTCTTTTTGCGTTTAAGCGACCCGATCACTGCCGAAAGTCAGTGCCGTAGCGCCGTGCAGTACGACCCCGAAACGGCGGCGTATCATCGTTTGTTTGCTCGAGTGCTTTTAGAACTTGGTAAATTCTCTGATGCCAGTAACAGCCTGAACAATGCTCGAGCCAAAGGTGCAATTTCTGAGGATGATGCGATTGAAGCTGAAATTGCTTATCGGCAAAGTAATTTAGAAGCCACGATTGTGGCAGCTTCCCGAGTCACGGTTGCTCCTGCCGATGTGCAATTGCGGGCGTACAAAGTGCTGGGGTTAGCTCAGAAGCGTTTGTCGCGTTTTGATGAAGCCTTAGCTACTTTTAAGCAAGCGGTGCAACTGATTCCAAGTGATGTGATTTCACGCCGAGAATTAGCCGATTTATACCTAAAAAATGAACCGCGTCGGGCGTTGGCGGTGCTGAGCGAAGCTCCGATTAAACCTGTGCCGTTATTAGCCGATTTAGGGCGAGTACAGTGGATTACAGGTGACTTAAAAAATGCTATTCGCACCCTCGAGTCAGTGGCTTCTAAACCCAAAGCCTTCAATGCACAGGAGCGTTCAACCTATCAAAAAGCCCTTGGTGCATTGGCATATGCTTATTTTGGTCAGGGTCGTTTCGTGAATGGTCAACAAGTCATGAATCAAATGGATACAGGCGGCAATTGGTTTGGTTTGTTTATTTCCCGTACCTTACCATGGCTGATGGGTATTGTCTTACTTTTGGTACTGCATTTGATTGGTGAATCCCGAATTGAACCGCTTTCAACCATCGAAATTCAAGATGGTCCGCGTCCGTGGTCAGTTGGCACAGCATACACATGGTTGTTGATCAGTGTTTTCGCGGGTGGTATCGCCGCGCTCTTTGTAGGGAATCTGATGTTTGGTAATTTCTTTTCGATTCTCACCCCATATCAATCTGGGGTTGCCACCGACACATTCTTAATTGTTATGACCCTAACCATGTTACTGCTAAGTTTCCAAACTGCTAAAACCAATGACTGGAAATTAAGCCAAGTGCTGTTTGGCAAAGCCAGTCCAGAAAGCATGGCGGAAGGTATTGCGGCTGGTTTATTGTTGGTTGGACTGGCAATTGGTTATCAATTTGGAATTCGGCAACTTGGCGGGAGTGGCTTTTTTACCGATGTCCTCAATTGGCGAGTCTCGTTAATTCTCTTGGTCTTGGTTTTACCACTCTCAGAAGTTTTCTTTCGGGCTTTTGCCTTATTTCCACTTGAAAAACGTTACGGCACAGTCATCGGCTCGAGTATTGCCGTGACCTTATTTGCCCTTTGTTTTGTTGCCCCCATGCCACTTTTACTATTGCACGGTGGGATTCTGGTTTTTGTAGCCGTTCGAGCCAAAAGCACCGTGCCAACCATGCTTGCTCAAGTTATTTTCTTGATTGGTTTACTTGGTTGCCTTGCCTTAATCCCAGCCATTCGCAATTGGTTTTAAGAGCAGGCAAAAGGCAAAACCCTTTTTCCTAACGCGGTAACTCGAGGGTCACTTGGGTTTCTTGGGGAACTCGGACTGTCACTTCACTGGCAGTGTATTTGGGTATTTCAATACGAACTTTGTATTCACCTGCCACTGGGAATGCCACTGGACCCGGTACAGTGGCTAGGAGCGCACCAACTGCCAATTGGCTTTCTTTTGGGGCGCTGACAATGATTAACCTTCCTTTGATGGTGGTGTTTCCCGGAACGACAAATTGCACCACACTGCCACTCGAGGGGTTGCCTTGAACAGCTAAGAGTTGAGGATTAGGGTTGCTGGCACTTCTGGGCTGACTAAGCAAGATGCCACTAATCACAATCAGTGCGCCAATCAGTACCGCAATAATAATCCAACGTCCAAGTTTAGGTGGTGGTTTATGAGGTGTGACCACACTGCGCCAACTTTGGTCTTCGTCATCAAAGCCAATACGGATGGCTGGGCGTGGCGCGTCCGCATCAGAATCATCGGTGATGCGGCTCGAGGCACGGACTGGGAGTTGGACATCGGGTTCGTCGGCTGCGAGGTGTTCTGGTTCACTGAGTTGGGCTGGTTCGGGAATCAATTCTGGATTCTCGAGTGGATTGACGACCTGATTCTCGAGTGGATTGACAACCTGATTCTCGAGTATTGGAAGTTGTAATTCGGGAATTGGTTCAAGAGGCACAGATTCTTGCATCATTTTTGGCTCATCTGGAAGACTACCAAGCTCAGGTTCGGTGGTCGCTGCTTCAGGTTCAGTAAGTTTTGTTATCAGTTCAGATTCAGAGGGTTTTAATTCTAACTCTGCTTCAATAGGTTTCAAGGCTAACTCTGCTTCAATGGCATCGAGTTTAGCTTCGGGCGAAGTACGATCTATGGACGGAGATACATCGTTTTCTATGGACGGAGATACATCGTTTTCTATGGACGGAGATACATCGTTTTCTATGGACGGAGATATATCGTTTTCCTTTGCTGGTTCAGCACTGACCACAGGCAGAACCATAGGCATATCAGTTGGTAATTCTGGTTTACTGGGCTTATTTGGCTCGAGTTGCACATACACTTCGGGCTTACTAGGAATCTCGAGTGGTTTGGTGCGTT
>JBEGTV010000248.1:0-4641 GCA_041179225.1 Deinococcota bacterium
CAAGTGGTTTTTCATGCCGCAGCCCATAAGCATGTGCCTTTAATGGAAGAAAATCCTTGGGAGGCAGTGGCGAACAACATTCAAGGTTCATCGAATATTGTAGATTTGTGTCTCGAGTTTGATGTACAACGGCTGGTCAATGTCTCTACCGATAAAGCTGTCAATCCAACTTCGGTGATGGGTGCTTCTAAGCGCGTTGCAGAGTTCTTGGTGCAGCGCGGTGCGGCAAAGGCTAAGGCAAATCAGGATTTTGTTTCGGTGCGCTTTGGGAATGTACTTGGAAGTCGTGGCAGCGTAATTCCGCTTTTCCAAGAACAGATTAAAGCAGGTGGTCCGGTCACAATTACCCATCCAGAGATGACTCGGTACTTTATGACCATCCCCGAGGCTTCGCAATTGGTGCTGCAAGCGGGTGGACTTGCCGATAATGGTGCGGTGTATGTGCTGGATATGGGCGAACCAGTCAAAATTGTTGATCTTGCTAAAGATGTGATTCGGCTTTCGGGTTTTGAAGTGGGTAAGGACATAGAAATTGTCTTTAGTGGTGTGCGTCCTGGCGAGAAATTATTTGAGGAATTACTAACTGCCGAAGAAGGCACATCGGCTTCTAAGCACAGCAAAATTTTTGTGGCAAAAGAATCTGCGCCACCGGCTAATTTTGAAATGCAACTAGCCGTGCTAACAGAAGCGGCGGCTCGAGGTGATGCAGGGGCGGTTCGGGCTGAATTTAAGCGCTTAATTCCTACGTTCAGGGATTTTATTGCCTCATGAATCTTGAGTCCTTTTTGCTGAATCCAAATTCGGAACTTCCATCCTTAGCTTTTCTGCAATACCATCGGCTCGAGGGATGGTTTTATGCACAATTGCCAGAAGGTCATGCCATTCGTCAAAGCCTACGTCCAACAATTTTGGCTCGAGCGGCACGTCATGCACTCACCAAAAATCATGTCTTGAATTTAGCACGGGTTTGGAATCAGGTGGGCTTAGAACCGATGCTCTACAAGGGTTTTGCTGTAGCCGAATTGGTCTATAAAAACCCTTTCGAGCGTTTTTATGGCGATGTAGATGTGTTTTTACCTCGAGAAGTGGCAACTCAAGCCTCTAAAACTGCGCGTGGGGCAGGTTGGATTGAGGTTAAAAGCCTCGAAGATAGTCCAGAATTGTACCGACATGAGTATAGCAATTTTTTATCCGCCGATCAGATTTGTCGGATTGATTTTCATATTGACCTTATCCAAGGGCATCATTTTGATTCGCGCCGAGATCAGTTTGCTCGAACCATTTATGAAGCATCACACAGAACTCAACTCGAGGATACCTTTATTCGTTTACCCACTCCTGTAGATTTGCTGATTTTGATGTTGGTCAGTCGGCGTTGGGGGCTGCGCTGGGCAAATAAACCCGCCGATTATCCAGATGCACAAATCATGGTTCAAAAATACGCCTTGTCATATCAGGCTGTGCGTGAACGCGCTCGAGAATTAAGATGTTTAAGAACCTTTGATTTGGCGCTTCAAACTTGTGACCCGTGGCAAACCAAAGTGCGGCTTACCCCACCACGCTTGGTCGAGCGTTGGTATAAGGATTTCTTATGTCAAGCTGATTTTGGCTTGCGCGAATGGGAGCGTTTCTCGAGAATTAAACCTCATGGCAAAGGATTTTTTAGGATTCTCTTACCACTTGTAAAAGCCTATTGGTATCGCGCTCGAGGCGGGGACTTAAACATCATGTTGGAGCAATTTGATGCCAAACCCGAACCCGATGCAATCACCAATTATGCGGCACTCGAGTCGGTGCAGTACGGCATGAACTGGGCAATGCGTTTATCACCAATTAAATTTAATCCTTGTGTACCACGCTCTTTGGCATTATTACAGGTGCTTTCCGAATTGGGTTTTGCAGCGAGTTTTGTCAGTGGTGTGCGTCGCAAGGGTCATAAATTGGATGGTCACGCGTGGATTGAAGTGGATGGCATTCCACTCGAGATTATCGGGGATTCAAATTCGCCCAACATCTTCAAAGAAAATTTTAGGTTTGACAACTGGCTGTTGCGCCAGCGTAAGGCAAATCTCGAGGCGCAAAAGTAATATGCTTTAACCGTGCATATCTTCGCGGCGTTTCAGGTGGTGGCGTATCGGCGTTTTTGGTTTGCACAGGTGTTTTCTTTAATTGGTTCGTGGTTGCAAGCCAGTGCGATTTCTTGGTTGGTGGTGACGGTTTTGTATCCGAATCAGCCAGCCTTGGCGACTTCGCAATTGGGGATTTTAACGGCGATTCAATGGACTCCAAGTTTGGTATTCTCACTTTTTGCGGGTGCAGTGCTTGATCGCGTCTCGAGGCGAAGCGCAATGCTTATTTCACAAATAACGCTAATGTCTGTAGCGTTTGGTTTTACGGCTGTTTTAGTGTTGAAGCTCGAGTCTTTTACGGTGGTGGCGTTGTTGGCTTTTACGGCTGGGTTGGCGAATGTGGTGGATATGGTGGCGCGTCAGAGTCTTGTGCCAAGCCTTGTGCCAAGGGAGCTAATGTCTAATGCGATTGCCCTAAATACCTTGGCGTTTAATACAACTCGGGTGTTGGGTGGTGCGCTTTTTGGGGTGGTTGCGCCGCTTGGTCTGACCAGTATTTTCTTGTTTAATGCCTTGTCTTTTCTTGGGGTCTTGTATGCGATTTGGCGAATTCAAATTCCGCAGCCAGCCCCAAAGCAAAGTAATTTATTTGAAGATATTCGGGTTGGTTTGGCGTATGTGCGAAACGAAAAAAGTGTTGGGATTCCGATTTTAATGCTGATGCTCTTGTCTTTAACAGTCATTAATTTTCAGGTGATTATTCCGACTTTTGCGCGGTTTGCGCTTAGTCTGGACGAAGCGGGTTTTGGTTTACTCGGGGCTGCTTTTGGGGGTGGGGCGGTTTCTGGGGCGGTGTTGCAGGCGGCTCGAGGGGCGAATAAGCGATTTTTTATGATTTGGGGAGCTTTGCAATTAACCCTTGCGATGCTGGTGTTGGCAGTTGCTCCCAGTATTTGGTGGGCTGGACTGAGTTTATTTTTGGCGGGGAGTGGCATGAATTTTTTTACGGTTTCAGCAAATTCCACGGTGCAGTTGCATACGCCAGATGAGCTTCGCGCTCGAGTGATGAGTGTCTATTCGTTGGTGTTTGCGGGCATGTCGCCGCCGGGGTCATTATTTGCGGGTTGGCTGATGGCAACCCTTGGTTCTCGAGGTGGAATTGCGGTGCTGGGCGGGTTGGGATTGGTGGCAATGTTGTGTTTAGTGCCTTATTTGCGGCGTGCTGCTGAGGATGCCTAATTTCTTGAGTGCATTGATGGCGGCTTCGTGTTCTTTGGGAATATCGCTTCTTGCCAATGCTTGCAATCCAACCACAATACTTGGACTCGGGATTCCAAGTTGACCCAATGCCCATGCTGCCGAAGCATGAATGAAATCCTCAGCGAAGTACATTTCGCCAGCCGTTAATGCCCACTCGAGTGCAGCCAAGACTTTTGGCGTTGGATTGTTCAGTACCCCAAGGGTGTAGGCTACCGTGTCTGCCACGCAGTAGCCCCTATCTTCTATATGTTCGGAGAGTGCATCTACAAATTCTGTGTCGTTAAAACCAAGTGTCTGAATCGTCTCGAGTAGTTCTGAAATGGTATTGCTCGAGAAATTCCATTCATACACCAATGCCAGCAGTGCATCTCGAGCGGCAGGATTGGGTTTATTCCAAATTTTGAGTTGAAAAATGCAGTTGTGGCGTACTGTTTCGTCGGTGTGGTGTAGCATCGCGTCCAAGATCAACAAATAATCTTGTGGGCTGTGCGTTTCATCTTCGGACTCGAGTATCTGGGCTAAACGTTCGTTCATGGCATCTCCGCAAAATAATCTTGTATCAGGCTGTGCGGCGATTGCTTAAAGCGGTAAATGGTGTTTGGGTGCAGTGTTTCTCGAGGTGTTGCACTGATGGTCTCGAGGATGTGTTTTTGACTTATAACACTTAAGGCGGTAAATTCAGTCAGCTCTGCCAAGGCATAAAACACGTCGGACACAGGCTGCGTAGCACTTAAATGAACACGGATTGACTCGAGAATATTTGGTAGGGCATTCTGAATCATTTCATGTGGTGAAGCACAAAGTTTCTGGATTGAATGCGGTATTAACATGGTTTTTTGAATGCCCACAATCAGGTCTTGCAAGGTTTTTTGACTGGTTTTTTCGTGTGCCGTTAAATCGGCAATGGCAAATCGTGCGCTTTTGATCATTTGTTCTTGTAAACCAAGTTCGGGTTGTGGCAGTGTTTTATCTGGCATTGGGTGCTGCTCGAGAAAACCCAAATACACTTGTGCGATGGTCTCTAAAATTTCAGGGGTGATATTGGGGTGTTTAAGTAAATCCCAGAGCAGCATCGAATTATGAATCTGGGCAAGGCGCTGCACCCATTTGACATCGAGGTCTGGATGATAGCGCAGTGCGTGTTGCAAACCCATACAATTTAACGAAGCATAGACGGGTTCGCGGGTGTTGTACCCGTTATCCACTTCAAAAACGATTGGATGATGCGTGAAAATATATTCAATCAGGCTTGTGGGTGTGTATTTATTCCACAGCACATACTTCAGCACTTCGGGGTCTGGGTCGTTTTTAA
>JBEGTV010000249.1:0-4637 GCA_041179225.1 Deinococcota bacterium
TGGGCATACGTTGATTTAATGACCAAAAAACGTGGTGAGTTGCTGCCGCTAGGGGCGTTTTCGCCAATGGGTAAGCGCCAAAAAGATTTTCTGGATGATCTACTCGCTTTAGAAGCAGAAGATTTTGCAGCAAAAATTTGCAAACAAGCCAGCCAAGAACTCGAGTCTGATGCTGTTTACCGTGTGATGCTGGTGGTTGTAGACGAACCACGTAATGGCTGGACACAACGATATTTAACCGATGCCGATTGGCGATTTCCGGGTATGACAAAACCAATTCCTAAAAATAGTTTAGCTAATGGTTTTGATCGGTGGGTCAGTGTGCAACTTTGGACAACCGAATTCGACGGGCAAACTCGAGTGCCAACGTTGGCTTATGTGCGCCAAGAAACCCGTGCAGCCTTGGCTCGAGCCGAGTATCAAAGAATTCATGGCTACCCAATTACCTTAAAAGACATGATGCTCCAAGAAGGGACAGTCATGACTTTTTCTGGCGAAGAAATTGATCTCGAGCCAGACGACCTCAAGTACAGCCAAGCGATTCTCGAGCCGTTACTAAACAGCACCGACTACCCAACCAATTTCGCCGCTATGTACGGGGATGAAGCCGCCATCAGTGTCGGCTTTCCACCACTTGGACTCTCGAGCCGAACAGGTTTTGCCCTGAGTGCATCAATTGGTGCTTTAGTAATGCTCCAACTTTGAAAGTACATCCCGAGCTTCCGAGGGGTCAGTCACAGCCAGTTTCGTCCCGCCTTCAAAGTACAGTACCAAACTGACATTGCTTGCCGAGGCTTGGGCTGGGGCATTGCGTCCAATACCCGCGCCTAGACTACCAGAGACTTCGTAATACTGGATGCTCTCGAGATTCACGCCACGATGACCGATTCGTAAAAACTTTGCCATAGCCGTAGTCTAGCACTGGATACCGAGTTCCTACACCCACCACTCAAAAGATTGCTCGAAAATGTTTACAGCTTCGCTTGTGTGCAGCACTCGAGACAGGGTGTATTGGTTGTCTCGGGGCTTTTGGTGAACTTCCAAGGTATTGTTGTGTAAATTGTAAATCCAATACTCTGGAATTGCATTTCGGGCATATGCCTCGAGTTTATCAGTCTGGTCACGGTGCAAAGTTTTTTCTGAAATTTCAATCACAAGTAAGGTGTCAGCCGAAGTGGCATTTTCATGTGCATACTTAGAAAGCGGTGGGACTCTAATCGCAATGTCAGGTTCAACAAAATCTGGAGGTGGTGAGAGCAATATGCAGGGTATTTGACAGGCAACAACAGCTTTCTCTCCGAGAAGAAGCGTAAGTGATTTATTGATTGACAATACGGCGTAAGCATGACGCGGGCTTTGCATTCCTTTCACAGTAATTTCTCCATTCAGTAGTTCTACGTGTTGGTCTGCAAACATTTCCAAGTCTGACATTTGTTCAAATTCGGCAAAACTAAATTTGCGCGGGATAAGCACGGTTTCCATGTTCTGCATTGAAAGCGGCACAATTCCAGATTGTATTTGGCGATCAAAAACTTGGGTCATGTATTTAGTGTATATTAGTATGCGCGATTTTTGTTGAATCGCCAATACTTTTTAGATACGTGGTCTCGAGCCACACGGAGGTTGTTATGAAACACGAATTCCAAACCGAAGTTAGTCAGTTGCTGCATTTAATTATTCATTCGTTGTACAGCCATAAAGAAATTTTTTTGCGCGAGCTTGTCTCGAATGCTTCGGATGCCTTAGACAAATTTAAGTATGCCACCATCACCGATGATCGTTTTAAGGGCGCTACTTGGTCGCCGCGTATAGATATTCGTTTTACTGAAGGCACAAATCGTATTCTCGAGATTGAAGACAACGGAATTGGTATGTCCGAAAGCGATTTAATCGAGAATCTAGGTACGATTGCCAAAAGCGGTACAAAGAATTTTATGGCGCAACTGAGTGGCGATGCCAAAAAAGACTCGAATTTAATTGGGCAGTTTGGCGTTGGATTTTATAGTGTCTTTATGGTGGCAAGCAGCGTCGAAGTGGTTTCTAAAAAAGCGGGTGAAGAAACAGCTTTTAAGTGGAGTTCTGATGGCAAAGGTGGTTATGAACTCGAGTCGGTACAAAAAGAAGAACAAGGCACATTGATTCGGTTGCATTTGAATGAAGAAGGCAATGAGTACGCCAATCGTTGGCAACTCGAGCAGTTGATTAAAAAGTACAGTAACCACATTGCCTTTCCGATTTTTCTGCATTTTGAAAAAACTGAGTACGGTAAGGACGGTGCTGAAAATACAGTCACTCCAGCCATAGAACAAATTAATAGTGCCAACGCAATTTGGGCGCGAGCAAAATCCGATTTGAAATCCGAGGATTACACCGAATTCTACAAGTCTGTTTCGCACGGCATGGACGAACCGCTTTTTTGGTCGCACGTTAAAGCTGAAGGGACATTGGAGTACACCAGTTTGCTCTACGTTCCTAAAACCGCGCCTTTTGATTTGTACCATGCCAATTTCCAAGCGGGTGTAAAACTTTATGTGCGTCGAGTCTTTATTACCGACGATGATAAAGAATTGCTGCCAACATGGTTGCGTTTTGTGCGTGGGGTTATAGATTCTGAGGATTTGCCTCTTAATGTCTCTCGGGAAATACTGCAACAAAATAAAGTCATGAAGAACATCCGCAACGCCACTGTGAAAAAACTGCTGTCCGAATTCTCGAGAATTGAAAAAGAAGAACCCGAAACTTGGAATATCTTCATTGCGGCTTTTAACCGACCACTGAAAGAAGGACTGTACCAAGACTTTGAAAACCGTGATGCCCTTGCCGAATTGGTGCGCTATAACTCAAGCCAAGAAGCTGGTTTAACAGGTTTTGCGGCGTATGTTGCCCGAATGCAACCCGAACAAAAAGCCATTTATTACATCACAGGTGGTAATGAAAGCGTCCTACGCAACAGCCCATTGCTCGAGGCATACAACAAAAAAGGTATCGAAGTCTTAATTGCCTCGGATGAAATAGACGAAATTGTGATTTCTGGCTACCCCAAATACAAGGATTTTGATCTCAAAGCCGTCAATCGTTTGGAAACTGGCGATGATTTGAAAACCGAAACCGACGAAAAAGCCGCCGAAGAAGCTGCCCCAATCATCGAACGGGTCAAAAAAGCGCTTGGATTGGAAGTTAAAGATGTTAAAGCCTCGAGCCGCTTACTCGAGAGTCCAGCTTGTGTTGTGACAGACGATACCGACCCGACTTTTCAAATGCAAGCCATGATGCGTTCAATGGGACGTGAATCTGACATGCCAGCCATCAAACCAATCCTTGAGTTAAATCCAAACCATCCTTTAATTGTTGGCTTAAAAGACGCTTCGGATAGTGTCATAGACGATACTGCCCACGTGTTACTGGCGCAATCGTTACTGCTCGAAGGTGCAGAAATACCAGACCGAGTGGACTTTGTAAAGCGTTTGAATCGTTTGTTGGGTTAGTCTCGAGTTTTTTAGTGGAGCAAGGATTTTTCTTGCTCCACTTTCAAATTTGTTTAACTAATTTAGATAAAACGGCAATGGTCACACCTGCCAGTAAAACCACCAGCAAACCAAACCGCAAAGAAATCACTTCCGACAGTAATCCAATCAATGGTGGTCCGATTAAAAAACCACTATAGGCAACACTGCTGACCCAAGCAATGGCAGGACCACTTGAACCTTGCTCGAGTCGTGATACCAAACCAAGAGCGGCTGGAAATATCACTGCAAACCCTGCGCCGACAAAACCAAATCCGATAATTGTTGTCCAAATCTGACTGGGTAGAACTGCTAGTATCATGCCAAAAGTGGCGACCATTCCGCTGAGCAGCACCACTCGAGCATCCCCAAAACGCAAACGCAGCTGATCACCAATGAACCTAAAAATTGCCATGCAGAACCCAAAAGCCACAAATCCTGCGGCAGCTAAACCCGCATCTGCCCCGAGTGAATTCTTTAAGTACAATGCACCCCAATCGGCAATTGCGCCTTCACCAAGCAGAGCGCAAAAAGCAATTGCACCGAGTGCCATTAAACCCGTGGATAATTTTAATTTTGGTTTTGACTGTGTTTCTTGTGTTTGGGCATCTGCAACTAAGTACCGCGCCAGTACAAAAAATGCGACCATACCAATCGAACCAATCAAGACCAAGTGCAGACCAGCCGCAAAACCAAAACGGGCTAAAACTCCACCAATAGCCGCACCTATTAAGCTACCGACGCTCCATAAGGCATGAAAACTCGAGAGAATCGGGCGCTTAAAACCTTGTTCAATGGTAGTTCCTTGGGTATTCATGGCAACATCTAAACCAGCATTGGTTGCGCCCCAAATAAACAAAGTTAAAACCAATAAGCTCACATGTGGCGCTAACGCTAAAAACATGGTGCTGAAGGCAAAGCCTAAGCTGCACAACAACGTTAATCGTTTTGACCCAAACTGAACACATAAACGCCCGACTAAAGGCATACTGCCTAAAGCTCCTACAGCCGAAGCCAGCAATACCAGTCCCAATGCTCCAGTAGATAAGTTCAAAGCCGAACTGATGTCTGGGATGCGTACCACCCAATTGGCAATGGTAAACCCATTCACAAAAAAAATTGCTGCAACTGCCC
>JBEGTV010000250.1:0-4637 GCA_041179225.1 Deinococcota bacterium
ACCGCTAATCCGTTCGCACCACCCATGCACAAGCTGGCAAGTCCAATTTCTTTTTGTCGCTGCTCGAGGGCATGGAGCAAAGTCACCAAAATTCTCGCGCCACTGCACCCAATGGGGTGTCCAAGTGCTACTGCACCACCATTAACATTAACTTTGTTGGGGTCTATGCCAAGTTCTTTTGTCACTGCGAGGGCTTGGACTGCAAAGGCTTCGTTAAATTCAAATAAGTCTATGTCGGTTAAACTCATTTTTCGTTGCTCGAGTAATTTGCGAGTGGCGGGTACAGGTGACATCGTAAACCATTTTGGCTCGAGTCCAGAAGTGGCATAACCAATAATCTCGGCGAGGGGTTTTAGCCCGTGCGCTTTGGCAGCATCCTCAGACATGATCAGTAACGCGGCTGCCCCATCGTTGATTCCAGGCGCATTACCAGCCGTGACCGAACCATTTTTTTGAAACGCTGGGCGCAACTTGGCTAAACTTTCTAAACTCGAGTCGGCTCGGGGTGCCTCGTCGGTATCAATGATCACCGTGCCTTTTTTACCTTCAATGGTGACAGGTGTAGTTTCAGACTTAAACCGCCCTGCTTGGATTGCTGCCACTGCTTTTTGATGTGAGTAGAATGCAAATTCATCCTGCTCAAGTCTCGATATGCCTTTTTCTATAGCGGTTAATTCAGCAGCATCTCCCATGCGCCAATCCTCAAAAGCACACCATAAACCATCGAGCATATTGGCATCTTTGAGTTCTTGATGACCAGCCTTGAAACCTTCCCTTGCGCCAAACATCAGGTAAGGCGCATTGCTCATACTTTCCATACCACCAGCCACAGCAATACTAAAATCCCCAGCCCGTATACCCGAAGCTGCCATCATCACAGCTTTCATTCCTGAACCACAAACCACATTAACCGTAGTTGCTCCACTCGAGGGCAACATACCCGCGTGCAGTGCAGCTTGACGCGCAGGGTTCTGACCCACGCCAGCTTGCACCACATTGCCCATCATTGCCTCTTCGACCACACTCGGCTCGAGACCAGCTTTGGCAATCGCAGCCCTAATCACATGTGCGCCCAACTGCGGGGCGTTTAAGTCCTTTAAGCCACCTAAGAAGCGTCCAATCGGAGTACGCAACGCCGAAACAATCACAGATTTCATGGGTATTATTCTACATGGAAACCAAGCCACCTCGGAACTCGTATTGTGTGGTATGTCTTGGATTCCCAACACACTTTTTATCCTTATTTGGCTTGGCGCTTTAGTCGGTACATTTATTCCAATTGTCCCTGCCACACTTTTAATTTGGGGGGCAGCTTTACTTCATGCACTCTTGACTGGATTTGAGCCATTGACTTGGGGGTACTTACTGGCACTTGGTCTACTGGCTGCCGCCGCCATGCTGGTAGATAACTTCGCTGCCGCTTGGGGCGCAAAAAAGTTTGGCGGTTCGAGTTATGCCGCTTGGGGCGCATTGGCTGGTGGGCTGGTTGGCATTTTCTTGGGTCCACTTGGATTTTTAATCGCGCCACTTTTTGGAGCAGTGATTGCTGAAATGTTATTTGCTAAAAAATCTTGGCTTGAAGCTGGAAAAAGTGGCATTGGCACGCTGCTTGGCATCCTTGGCGGAGTCGGAGCAAAACTGATTATTCACCTAGGCATGGGCATTTTGGTACTGACTCAAATTTTTTAATACTTTGTGCCACCTTCTAAACTTTCACCATAAGGAATCCAAATGTTCTTGACTTGGGTGGCTTCGCGCAGAGCTTCTTTGGCATCAAGTGAAAACAATTCAGTATTCTCGAGATTCCAAGTGCGTTTTAAGTTACCAGCACTGGCTTTCTCAAAGGTTTCGCCATGACCCGCAAACCAAATCGCATCCACATCCAAATGTTCGGCTAAGGTTTTCCCAAGGCTGCTCGGGTCTCCCGTAACGATATTGACCACACCGCTCGGAACATCAGAAGTCTCGAGGAGACTGTAAAAATCGGTAGCCACCAAAGGATTTTCTTCACTCGGCACAAGTACCACCGTGTTACCCAAGGCAACCGCAGGGGCTAGGAGGGCAATCATGCCCAAGAGCGGCTGTTCGGGTGGGCAGATTAAACCAATCACGCCAATCGCTTCATTCATTGCCAGCGCCACACCACGCATCGGGATGCTATGGACAGCCCCATCGAATTTATCAGCCCAAGCCGCAAAAGTAAACAAGGTTTCAATACAGCGTTCAACCTCGAGTTTGGCGGATTTTGGATTACCAGACTGGGATGATAGGCGGTTTATAAATTCGCTTTCTCGAGAACTCAGATTCTCGGCTAAATAATAGAGAATCTGCGCCCGATTGTGCGCTGTGGCTTTCGCCCAACCAGATGCCGCCTGAGCCGCTTCGACTGCATTACGAATATCCTTACGGTTGCCCTCACCGACCTCGCCGAGAAGACCCCCAGAAGCAGAATACACAGGTCTCGAGTACCCAGAATCTGGACGGGTTTGCTTACCGCCAATAAAAAATTTCGGGGTTCGGTCAATTGGTGGCATGGTTGAATCATTGGTTTGGGGGTTGGGCAAGGCATACCTTGCCCCTACGGTGGGTTTAACCTTCGCCCTTTGCCCTTCGCCTTTTGCCTTCAAATACTCATACATTCCCTCGCGTCCGCCTTCGCGCCCAAAACCAGATTCTTTAACCCCTCCAAAACCAGCCGCCGCGTCCATTTGATTGGTGCAATTGACCCAAACAATACCCGCTTTGATACGTGGCGCAACCTCGAGCGCCAAATTGATATTCTCTGTCCAGACACTCGAGGCAAGACCGTACACCGTGTTATTGGCAAGCCCAATGGCTTCTTCAATGGTGCGAAATGGCATCATGATGACCACAGGACCAAAAATCTCGAGTTGCGCTACGGTACTGCTTGGCGATACCGCACTAAAGACACTGGGTGGGTAGAAATAACCCGTTGTGGGACATGTCCAGCTTGGTTGCCACAGGCTCGAGCCTTCGGACACACCTTGTTGGACTAGACTGCTGACCCGCTCGAATTGCTCGAGGCTGCACAATGCACCCATATCAATGTTTTTTTCTAATGGATTGCCGATTCTTAGGGTTTCCATTCGCGCCCTGAGTTTGGTCAGCAACGAATCATGGATACTCTCATGTACCAAAATTCTCGAGCCAGCGCAGCAAACCTCGCCTTGGTTAAACCAGATCGCATCCACCACGCCTTCGACCACGCTGTCTAAATCGGCATCATCAAAGACAATAAACGGCGATTTTCCACCCAACTCGAGCGAGAGCTTTTTGCCTGTGCCAGCCGTGGCTTTACGGATTTGCTTACCGACTTCGGTGCTGCCTGTAAAAGCGATTTTATCCACACCCGTGTGATTAACCAGTGCTTTACCCGTCTCGCCGTCACCCGTGACGATGTTCAGCACACCAGCCGGAAGCCCAGCCTCGAGTGCGATTTCGGCAAACAACAATGCGGTCAGAGGCGTGAATTCGGCAGGTTTAAGCACTACCGTACAACCCGCCGCTAGTGCAGGAGCAACTTTCCACGCCAGCATCAGTAGTGGAAAATTCCACGGAATAATCTGTCCGACCACACCAGCCGCTTCAAAACCAGAAAACTCGGTCTCGAGCAGTTGCGCCCAACCTGCATGATGATAAAAATGCCTTGCCACGAGTGGGACATCAATATCTCTGGTTTCACGGATTGGCTTACCGTTGTCTAAGGTCTCGAGAACCGCAAATAGTCGGCTGTGTTTTTGTACCAGACGCGCCAGAGCATACAAGTACCGCGCTCTAGCATGACCAGACAGGGCTTTCCACGCTGGAAGGGCTTTGCGGGCGGCTTTGACGGCTGTATCCACATCTTCGTTTCCGCCAGAGGAAAACTTCGCCAGCACAGATTTATTGGCGGGGTTGATGGTATGAAGCAACACGCCCGATTTGGCTTTGACCCATTTATTATTTATGAACAACTTGAATGATTTTTTGTGCGACTCGAGCCACGCCAAGGCTTCGGCGGCGGATTCGGGAGCAGCACCATACTCGAGGGTATGAAAAATTTCGGACACCTTTGGCATATTAAGACCTCTTTTCAGAACAGTTAATGAAAAACAACGTAAGCATACAAAATAAATTCTCTTGGTTTGGAAATGTCTAAAACATAAGTTGGTTTCTGATCTACAAGAAACCCAAACCTTTCAAATAAATGATTCATCCACCCTTTCTTTGAAACTAAATATTTGTTTTTAAAATCAAATTTCCACCAGTAAGGAACGGTTTTTGGCACATAATTCTGAATCTCTCGAAAGTCAATAATCTCATTTACAAAAAAATCTCTTATCAAAGGTCGAACCGTTTCAAAATCATCTTTACTTAACTTTCGGTAAACAAAAATTTTTGAATCAATGTACTCACATTTTCTCAAATCCATATCTTCTCTTGCGTGGTTTTCTTTCCCAAACATACTTCCAAAAGACATCACAACTCCAGCCCCACAAGCCCTTGGAAGCAAAAGGTAGTTTAAAGTTAGCCTGTAAATGAAAAAACAAAAAAAGATAAGTGAGGCAATACAAATCACTAGCCGTAACTTAGCTAAGTAAGAATCCTTAAATATCACAATGTTCTCAAAGTCAGTT
>JBEGTV010000251.1:0-4616 GCA_041179225.1 Deinococcota bacterium
TTTCGATGGCTAAAAGCACTGAATTTTTATTGGGAGTTGCGTGGCGTTTACGCTTTAAGCTAGGCAGTCAATAAAGACGAAGTTTGAGAAAATGTTTGGTGTAATTGCTACTTTCCCAACTACACCAACAGGGTTTTACTTACCACCTAATGTGCTGGGCATTCCAATCGCAAGAGCAAATTGAGTTGCTGCAAATGCCAAAATCACCAAGCGAAAACCAATTAAACGAATTTTTTTCATACTAGCCTCCTATTTGTGGTGCATAATCACTATCCAATACCTTTGGTGATAACCTGTTCGCCAAAACAAGCAAAACGGTGATTATTTTGTGATTTACGAACCCAATCCGATTCTCGAGTGTTACTTAACAGACCAATTTAGTCTTGGTATCGAAACTTTTGAATCGCTTGAATCGGTTACTGAATATGATTTACTTTGGGTTGGGCAATGTCATTTTGGACTTGACCAGAATCTCGAGGCGCTCCATTATTTTTATCAAGCCAGCGCTCGAGGTTGCTTTGAGGGTTCGATTTTTGCAGCAACTGTTTTACGATTTATTGGGAGATTGACTAGTTAGCCATAAAAGTGTACAATTATACACAATATGAGCAATCAAAACACGCTTACTTCTCGAGTTGCGGCAAAACTTCTTGGCTTAAATGTCAAAACGCTACAACGCTGGGACAGAGAAGGCAAACTCAAACCTGTAGCCCGAACAACAGGCAACCATCGTCTTTATTTGGAAAGCGATATTCTTGCCTTACAAGGCATGAAACCGAGTGTTCCCACAAGAATAGTGGCTTATTGTCGTGTCTCGAGTCCAGCGCAAAAACCAGATTTAGCCAACCAAAGGCGAATTCTCGAGGAATTTCTGGTAGCAAAGGGTTTAGCCAATACCGAATTTATCGAAGAAGTGGGTGGTGGTCTGAACATGAAGCGCAAAAAGTTCTTAACGCTTATGGACAGTATCTCAAGACGCGAGGTAAAAACCTTGGTTATTGCCCACAAAGACCGCTTGGTACGTTTTGGCTTCGATTGGTTCGAGCATCATTGCGCTACACATGGTTGCGAATTGTTAATCCTAAATCAAGAGCGCTTATCTCCAGAAACCGAGATGGTGCAAGACTTGATGACAATTATTCACTGCTTTTCCTCACGGCTATATGGGCTAAGAAACTACAAAAAGAAGCTCGAGGAGGCATTAAAACAATAATGCCCCATTTAGCCCATAAAATTTATCTACAAACCACACCCGAGCAAGCAAACTTTTTGTCTCGAGCTTGTGGTGTTGCAAGGTTCACTTATAATTGGGCGTTAGCCGAATGTAATCGTATTCGCAAAGAAACTGGTAAAAATCCGAGTCTGACAGAACTCAAAAAGCAGTGGAATGCCATTAAAGGTGAACTCTTCCCTTGGGTCTACGAATCGCCTAAAGACGCTAATCAAGACCCGTTTGATAACTTGAACGCGGCATGGAAAAAGTTCTGGCGCGAAGGTAAACAAGGTAAGTTTTTAGTCTGGGATAAGTTTCAAAAACAAGAATTACTTAAAGCTGGTGTACAACTGTCTAAAATGAGCTTTGCTCCTGCTTTTAAGCGTAAAAGCGCCCATAAATCGTTTTACCTCTCAAACGATAAATTCAGTCTTAAAAGCAATCAAATCCGTATTCCATTGCTTGGTCAAGTTGCCTTAAAAGAACAATTACGTTTTGATGGCAAAATCCTGTCTGGTATTGTTGGATATGATGGCAAAGGTTGGTACATTTCTATTGCTGTAGACGTAATAGATGAGCAGTATTACCAAACCCGTACCGAGATTGGAACAATGTATCCACTTGTACACAATCAAATTGGAGTTGACCTTGGTATTAAAGAAACAGCCACAATGTCAAATGGGGATGTTCACCATAACCCCAAGCCCTTTAAGCAGTACGCACGGCGTTTAAGTATTCGTCAACGTCGGGCTGCTAGAAAATATGAGGTACAAAAAAAGAATGGTATTCAAACAGCTTCTAACAACCTCAAAAAGCAATACCAAAAAGTAGCTCAGATTCAAGCTCGAGTCGGAAATATTAGGCGTGATAGCCAGCATAAACTCACCACTAAACTCTGTCGTGAAAACCAAGCGATAGTCATTGAAACATTAAATGTGGCTGGAATGATGCAAAACCGTAAACTAGCAAAAGCAATTCAAGATGTTGGGTTTTATGAAATCAGGCGGCAACTCGAGTACAAAGCCAAACGTTATGGTGTTGAGTTGCAATTTGCCGACCCGTTTTATCCTTCGAGTAAACTATGCTCAAATTGTGGTTGGAAAAAACCCGCGCTCAAACTAAGTGAACGAACTTGGCGTTGTGAGCAATGCAATACAACTCATGACCGAGATGTAAACGCAGCGAAAAATCTTCTTTCGTTGGTCAAGATAGGGGTGGATACACCCGTTCCAATACCGAGAGGCTACTCGGAAATTTACGCCTCGCCAAATATGAGCGCCATTAGGGGTTCAGGGCAGGAATCAAAGGTAAGTGTGTAGACTTATACACTTATTTGAAAGCAGATTGTTGAGGTAAGGCTATTGTAAATTTGGTACTTTTAAGCTCGAGGTCACTTCTTGGGTTTTGAGAGGAACGAAAGACTTCTTTAGAATCTTACTGTGCGTCTCCAATGTTTTTCGGGCATTACCAAGAATTTTATTTGAAGGCATTCTTATACTTTCTTTTAGCGTTTCGCCAAGTCTTTAAGTTCACGTCTTTGTTTTTACCACTGGGCGAACTCGGTTGCGTCCAGCTTTTTTTGCCTTAAAAAGCGCATCGTCAGCCATACGAAATAAGGCTTGTGCCGAAGTTGCGTTATTGGCACTGGCAAAACCAAAACTCATGGTTACGGTTAAATTTGGCTCGAGTGCCTGCCAGTTGTATTGGGCAATGACTTTTCGGCAACGCTCAGCGAATCGGTAAGCACTTATTTCGTTCACATTGGGCAGTAATAAAACAAATTCTTCGCCGCCAAAACGGGCTAGCACATCTAAATAACGCACTTGTCGCCGCAGCATCAAAGCGCATTGCTGTAAGACTAAATCTCCAACAGAATGCGAGAATTGATCGTTGACCAACTTAAAATGGTCTATATCGGCGACCACCACCGTAAAAGGTAAACCAGATTGCTGGGATTCTAACCAGAGGCGTTCTAAGTCTTCCTCGAGCGCCCGCCGATTGGCAATTTGGGTCAGTGCGTCTAGGCGTGATTCAATTGCCAAGGACGCATTTTGCTGCTCGAGTTTTAAGGCTCTGGCGCGTTCGCGTTCTAATTCGAGTTGTGATTGCATGGTTTGGGCGTATTGGGTGGCGGCTTCGGAACGGACTTGGTTACTGAGTTCATGATGTAACTTAAAGTGTTGTAATGCCAGTTTGTACTTGTGCAACACTTCATAAACCCGACTTAAATCCAAATGCACTCGCATCATTTCTGTGCGCTCACCTAGTTCTTCTAAGTTCTTTAGGGCTGTTAAAAAAAATGGTAATGCCAATTGACCTTGGGCTGAATCCAAGTATAAGCGTCCAATATCGGCGTTAATCATGGCAATGTTATGCGGACTGCGTTGTTTTTGAGCGGCACTTAGGGCTTTTTGTAACATTGCCAGTCCAACTTCAAAGTCGCCTAGTAGTGCTACAGTAACGGCTAAGTTCTGCCGTGTAATCACCTCGAGATTCAAGGATTTAATGGTTGTGGCTAGTGCCAGACTGCGTTCAAAAAAGTCTTTGGCTTCTTGTAAATACTGCTTGGACAGCCCAGCATCGGTTTGGAGGACTGAATCCCCTTGGTTCATCAGTATCAAACCAATGTTATTGAGTGTGGCACAAGTTCTAGCCACAGGTTGCAGTGTCTCTCCGATGGCTAAGGAACGCTGATAGTGCTGCTTAGCCACATCGGTTTCGTCTAAATCAGCATAGACAATCCCCAGCACATGCCACACTCGAGCTTCGAGAATTGCATCGGGTGAACGTGCCAATACATCCAGTGCATCTTGAAGATGCCATAGGGCTTCGGTATTACCACCCATTTCGTTACAGATACTGGCTTTTAGAATTAAAGTTCGTACCAGACCGTGGGCTGAATGGAGTTCTTGTAAAATGCTCGAGGCTTGTTCCAAATGCGCTTGGGCTTTGGTGTACTGATATTCACGAATAAAGGCATTGGTGAGTGCTAAATGCGCTTCGGCAATGCCCTCTGAGTCCTTGGCTTGGGTTGCCAATAATAAGGCTTTTTTGGCACGTTTATGAATCCAAGTGGCTGGCGCTGGGGTGTCATCCAAACCCAAGACATAATCCCGCCAAGATTTCAAGTCTTTCACCCGTTCATTATGCACTGCCTAGCGTATAAATCCCAGTCTCGAGTGCCAAATGGGTCATGCGAACATCAAAATCCTCTTGTGGCAAGGCATCCAGCATTAAAGCCGATTGGGTCACGCCACACAAAGCACAATCAGGGCGCAAATGCGGCAGTAATCGGTCATAGAACCCACCACCGTAACCCAAGCGTCCACCAATCTTTGTAAATGCCAAGCCCGGTACAAGTGCCACATCCACTAAACTCGGCTCGAGAATAGGTGCAGAAGCT
>JBEGTV010000252.1:0-4612 GCA_041179225.1 Deinococcota bacterium
TTTATGCGGCAAGGGATTTAATTTTATTCTATGTGTTTTTTGAAGCGACACTCATTCCAAGTTTGTTCTTGCTGGGGCGTTACGGTCGGGCTGCTCGAGTCAAGGCATTAACCACAATGGCGTTGTACACGGTTTTTGGTGGTTTATTGATGTTGGTCAGTATCATCAGTGCCAAGTTACTGACGGGTTCACCGACTTTTCTGCTCGAGGATTTGCTGCGTGGGCTGCGTTTACCAATTGCCGATGTGACGCTTTTATTTATTACTTTTAATCCCAAAACGATGATGTTTATTGGGTTTTTACTTGCCTTAGCCGTCAAAACTCCGTTGTTCCCGATGCACGCTTGGATGCCAGAATTCCACGGGCAGAATCATCCGAGTGGTGTGGCTGACCTGATGGGAACACTCTATAAGGTTGGTGGCTATGCCTTGTTCCGTTTTGCTGTGCCAATGTTCCCCGATGTGGTGGCAAATGCCCAAGGTTGGTTGATGTTTTTAGCTGCCTTTACTGCGATTTACGGCGCATGGGTGGCGTTTGCCCAAACCGATTTTAAGCGCTTACTGGCATATGCGGGTATTTCTCACATGGGTTTAGTGGCATTGGGTGTCTTTAGCCTTCATCCTGCTGGTGCGGCTGGCGCAATGCTGCTGCTGGCATTCCAAGGGATTTACTCGAGTGCCTTGTTTTTGGTGGTTGGTATGCTTGAGCGTCGCTTTATTGTCCTTGAAGGCGGCGATGAAAGCAAAGAAAAAGCTCTTGACCGCGCCCTCGAGATTGGGCGGGTACGGGGTTTAGCTTCGAGCGCTCCAGCTTTTGCAGGTGTGGCGTTGCTGCTCTGGTTTGCCAGTATTGGCGTTCCGGGCTTGGCTGGGTTTATTGGCGAGTACAGTATTTTACTTGGTGCGTACCAAGCCAATCCGTGGATGGCAGCAATTGCGGTCACAACCGTAATTGCCAGTGCTGCTTTTGCATTAACCGCCTACCAAAAAACATGGTACGAAGAAGCTACGTATAGCGTTCCAGACCTCTCGAGAAAAGAATGGATGGTACTCGCGCCAATAGTCGCGTTGGTTGTTCTGTTTGGTGTCTACAGCGCCCCAGCCCTCGAGTTGGTCAAACCTGTGGTGGCGCAATTGTATGGAATTGCATTGGAGGCAAATAAATGACCCCTGTTTTTATATTGATTCTTGTAGGGACAGACCCCTGTGTCTGTCCTGACTTGCCAAAGGCTAGTGCAGAATTGCCAATGCCATTTGCCTGTGCAGGGCGAACACGGGGGTTCGCCCCTACGTTGGTATTGGTTGTGACGGAGGTGTGTGCATGACCCCGCCAGATGTGAATGTTTTGTCTTTAATGCCAGTCTTGGCAGTTTTGTTCACGGCTGTTTTTGCCACGGTGCTGCCGTTTTACACCACCCGTCGTGGAATTGCTGGATTATCGGCTATGGGGCTTGTGGTGGCACTTGGTTGGACGGTGGCGCTTTGGAATCAGAACCTCTCGAGTTTTAGCGGCTCGTATGTTGCTGATAATTTTGCACTGGCTTTTAGCGTCATTCTGATTCTGGCAGGGATTGCGGCGATTGCCTCGAGTGCCGACGGGATTGTGCGTGGTGGTTCGATGCCCGCCGAGTTCTACGCGATTATGCTCTACGCCATTTGTGGCACGATGTTACTGGTTCATGCCAGAGATTTAATTGTGATGCTGATTGGTTTTGAAGTAATGAGCCTTGGTGTTTATATTTTGTCCAGTTTCCAAGACCGTGAGCAGTCCGAGGAAGCAGGTTTGAAGTATTTCCTCTTGGGTTCTTTTGCCAGTGCGATTCTGATTTTTGGGATTGCCTTGGTCTTTGGTGGGACGGGTTCATTTGCCCTCGAGACGATCAGAACGACCCTATCTGGTAATCCGACCAATACACCAATTGTGGCGGTTGGGGCGCTTTTTATTTTGATTGGTTTTGGTTTTAAGGTTGCCTTTGCACCGTTTCATCAGTGGACTCCAGATGTTTATTCTGGTGCGCCAATTGCTGTTACCCAGTATATGAGTGTTGGTGTCAAAGCAGCAGCCTTTGCGGGAATGCTGAAAATCTTTGGTGAGGCATTGCCAAGTGTGGCGGGTTGGCAAACCCCAGCCCAGTTTTTAATTGCTTTAACCCTGATGATTGGTAATTTAGCCGCGCTTAAGCAAACCAATTTTAAGCGAATGTTAGCGTACTCGAGTATTGCCCATGCTGGGTACATTGGTTTGGCAGTGCTGTCCGCTCCTGCACAGGCTTTTCCTGCGGCGCTTTTTTATATGGCAGCCTATGCCCTGATGAACGCTGGGGCTTTTGCAGTCTTAAACAGCATTTCGCCGTCCGAGGATGGGGTCAAAGTAGACAGTCTGGCTGGGCTTGGCTCGAGAAATCCGTTTTTGGCGGGGATGTTAGCACTATTTTTAATTGCCTTGGCTGGCATTCCGCCTTTGGCTGGCTTCATGGGCAAATACCTGATTTTTGCTGGGGCTGCCCAAGCTGGTTTTTATGGCTTGGTCATTCTGGCAGCCTTAACCAGTGCGGTCAGTTTGTACTATTACCTGCGTCCGGTTGCCCTGATGTGGTTTGTTGAACCCAAAGGTTTTGCCCTGCCAGACCTTTCTAGTGGTATGTCTCGAGCCGTGATGATTGTCTGTGCGCTTGGTGTGGTGCTGCTGGGTGTACTGCCAAGTCTGGTCACAAATTTAGTCTCGAGTATCGGTGTGATTGCCTCAAGATAATGCGTTTCATCGCATGGCAGGGGCTTTTAATAAGTCCCTGCTGCTTTTTTTAGGCTTTTATCATGACGCTAGTCCAAGAAATTGCAAAGCTGTTAATGGTTGACTCGAGAAACGCCTTGTAGACCGAAGCACATTAACACCAGCCAAATGCAACAAAGACACCACCAGATTCCGTAATGAACTCAACCCTCGTCCAGCCAATCGAGTTCGACAATGATCCTCAGCAAAAATAGTATCGCGCTTATGATGAGACCGATTTTCTATCCCCCAATGACCGCGCCAATGATCATACGCCTGTTCAGCCGTTAAATTCGTGCTAGTCAAAGCAAAAGCAATTTCTTGCGTGGTTTCACCTGTGTACAAAGTGATGCTACGTTCTAAACGAATGGCTCGAACAGCATTCGGAAAAGAAATTTTAAGTGCATCAGGAAAAGCATTACTGGTTTGTAATGACCAACGCCAAGTTTCACCACTGCGTCGTTCAGTATCAATAAAACTCGTCCCTGTACTAGCAATAGGGTAATGAAAAATCCAGTGCATCATTTCAAAAGCCTCGAATTGATTCTTCTTAATTTGTATCAGGTAAGCTCCTCCTGCTCTTACAATACGTTTAGCAAGGTCTTGTTCAGTGATTCCAGCGTCCATTGTCACAATCCAAGTATCTTTTTGAAAAACGTTTTTTAGGGTGCTGAGTAATTGCTTAACTGTTAGGGTTTCAGTCTGTTCAACTGTGATTTGTGTCAGCATCACTCCAAGTCTGTCAATAAATGCGCCTAGCATCACGTAAGCTCGTTCTCCACTGCGTTTTCGTTTAGTGCCGAGTAAGAATTTTCCATCAAGATTAACGCGAATGAGTTCATCCTTAAGATTCAAGGTTTTCAATACGTCTTTGACCCATTTGAGTAATAAAGTCTCGAGCGTTTCAAGTTGTTTCTCGAGATGCCAAAGAAAACGGTAGATGGTGGCTTGGCTTGGTACTTGGATTTGACCATTGCGTTTGCGAATACCTAATTCTTGGCAGAGAATACTTTGATTGTCTTGTAGCCATTGAGTCATGTCCAAAACGTTTTTCTTAGCGGCAAGCAAAGCAGTGATGACAATAGCGAGCAGTGTATTTTGACTGTAATCAATTCGCTCAGGGTTGCGTAGGTCAGGTAGTTGGGTTAAGAATGGAAGCGGGCTGGGAATTTGTGTTTTCATCGAATGTCATTTTGTCAGCCCAACCTTTTGAACTCAAGTCATGATAAAAGCCTAGCTTTTTTTAGAGGTACAATACATCAATTTTTTAGAGGTACAATTGGTAATGGCGATTGAACGAGAATTAAAACTAACTGGCTCATTACCTAAACTCGAAGGTGTACAGAGTATTGCTGGTGTAGCCTTGCAATTCGTGCGGGTAGATAAGCAAATTAATGTCTATTTTGACACGCCAGAACTAAGTTTAAGACGCAGTGGCTCGAGTTTGCGGTTACGCAGAGTTGAAAATGGCGAGGCTGTGTTTACTTGGAAAGGGCAAAGCCAGATTCTCGGTGGCTGGCATTCCAAACAAGAAATTGAAGTTCCTGCGGGAAATGCACAATTTATTCAAGAACTAACCGAATTAAGTATTCTCGAGAAATTAGGTGATGTCGCCTTAGATCAGCTTGTATCGATTTGTCGGTTTGATACAACTCGAGCCGTGTATCAACTCGAGGACATTGGCGAGCTTTGTTTGGATACTGTTCAAATTAAACGTGATGAAACAGTTCTTGAGACGTTTGAAGAACTCGAGTTAGAAGCCCTTGAAACCGCCGATGAAACCAAACTCCAACGAGTGGCACTAACTTTAACGGCAATGGGACGGCTCGAGCCAAGTGCTGTA
>JBEGTV010000253.1:0-4570 GCA_041179225.1 Deinococcota bacterium
TTAAACTCGTTCTGGTCGGTTCGGGCGAGTGCTTGTCGTAAGATTGCCACTCATAACTTTCGGTTGTGGTTAGGGTTATGAACCACTAGCACCCGACGTAAACAATATTTAGGGGGTATTCAGTCGCCTGATCCTGATATACGCAATTATTGGGAAAATGAACTGACGCTACATGGGACACAATTGACGCTACATGGGAATTACTACCTACCAAAATTGAGTATGGAAAATATGGCAAAGTGGTCAATGGATAAGTCTGGAAATTTATTGGTTATCAGCATACAAGACGACCAAAGAGAGTCGTTCACTGTCCAACCATTATACCGAGCAAACCAAATAGGTGGTTATCGGGGTAAGTATTATGTTTTTTCAAATTTCCAAACATTAGATAAAGTGAATTCGATATTGCAACGCTTGCAGGATTCAAATGTGACTGTAAGTATAAATTTTGAGTGTGATGTTTTAAACTATTCTGCTTCATTTATAAAGTGGCTAACAGTTGGTGAAGCACTAGATTTATGAAGTGCTGATACACTCGTACTTCCCAAGTCTGTTAGCTGGGCATGGGCTTTGCCCAAATTTTTCTTGGCTCGAGCTTGTGCCTTGGCTTCTTCTCGCGCTTGGGAACAGGCTTCATCAAGTAACTGAGGGGTTGGGATTTATTGATTCCTCAAACGCCAAGCACAATTTATGTAAAATACAAAAATGAAGAGTATTCCACACATAATGCAGTACCAAGGTAGTAAACGCAATCTAGCTGACGCTATTTTGCAATTTGTACCCAAAGACTTAAACTGTCTAGTTGAACCATTTGCTGGCTCTGCTGCAATTTCAATCGCGGCGGCGGCGCATAAGATGGCAAGGTCTTATTGGATAAATGACTTCAACAAACCCTTAACAGATTTATTGAGTTCCATTGTGGAAAATCCTGCTCAGATAGCTGAGTCTTATGAGAAAATATGGGATGCACAACATCATGACTCAGTTGGTCACTTTTACAAAGTTCGTGAAGAATTTAATCAAACCTCAAATCCAAGTCTTTTTTTGTATTTGGTAGCTAGGTGTGTAAAGGGTGCTGTAAGATATAACGCAAGTGGACAATTTAATCAAAGTCCTGATAAAAGGCGTTTTGGAACTCGTCCAAAAACCATGAGTAATAGCATTCATGGAGTGTCGAACTTGTTAAAAGGTAAGGCAAAATTTTCTTCTCTTGACTATAGGGATGTCCTAAAAGAAACTACAATTTCAGATTTAGTTTATTTAGACCCTCCTTATCAAGGTGTATGTGGAGATAAAGATTCAAGATATTTTGCCCGAATAGAACATGATGATTTTGTGCTTGCACTCGAGAATTTGAATAGAAAAAAAGTTTCCTATATTGTTAGTTATGATGGACGAACAGGTGAAAAAGTTTTTGGAGAAAAACTTCCGAAATCACTAAACCTTGTTCATATGGAATTAGAAGCTGGACGGTCGAGTCAGGCTACTTTACTTGGACGTGATGAGATTACGCATGAATCTCTTTACTTGTCTTACGCTCTGATTCAAAGGCTAGATGGGCAAAAGTGTAATGAGATTCAGCAGTTGCCTCTCATGCAAAGAGCTAATTTTTATGCGTGACCTTCCCAAAGATTTTGTTGAACTTTGTCAATCTGTAACGGCTAAGCGTCCTAGAACAGTTATTGATCATATTTTGAAGTACGGCTCAATAACAACTGAAGAACTAAAAAATATTTACGGCTATAATCATCCACCTCGTGCTGCTCGTGATGTTAGAGAGCATGGAATCCCCCTTGAAACTTTTCGTATTACAGGTTCTGATGGTCGAGAAATAGCAGCTTACCGATTTGGGGATTTAGAAAAGCAAAGATTTGCAAAATTATCAGGTAGAACAGGATTATCCAAAAAGTTAAAAGATGCCCTTATCGAAAAGTATGGATGCAAGTGCTTTATTTATCTTGAAAAAGCAGCTGAGCGCGAATTACAAATAGACCACCGTATCCCCTTTGAAGTAGGCGGAGATGGAGAAAGCGACTCTCCGAATTATGAAGACTTTATGTTGCTTTCTGGTTCTGCAAATAGAGCAAAGTCTTGGTCTTGCGAACATTGTGAAAATTGGAGTCACTCCAAAGATAGGGAAATTTGCTTGACTTGTTACTGGGCGTTTCCTGAAAACTATACACATATAGCCACACGCCAAATCCGACGGCTTGATCTTGTTTGGGAAGAACAAGAAATAGATACTTATGAACAGCTAAAAGAAAAAGCTGGTTTGCTTGAAAAAGAAATACCTCAGTTCGTAAAAGAAATTCTTAAAAGAGAATTTGGTAAAAAAACACTTTAACAAGTGTTTGAGCGTTTTCTCTGCTCGAGCCTGTACTTTTAGCTTCTCGAGGCTCACGGCAGCAATTCTTTGGTTCTCGAGCTTAAAGTGGCAAAATAACAAATCTATTCATTTCTCGTGCTTCCCTGCCATTAGTCTCGAGGAAAATTGTACGGTTTTCAAGATGGTGGGTAAGTAAACCCGTGATTTTTCTCGGTTCGAGTTATGATTTTTTCTAATGATCCAAGAAGCTCTTATCTATCTCGAGCAAAGGCAGTTGCAAAACATCACTGCCCTGAAAATGCTTTACACTTATCCTAAATTTTGCATGGTTTACGCCCTGCCCGATGGTGTGCTGATTTTGCTCGAGCCAACCGCTATGCCGTATGACCGCGAAACTTACCCTAATGCAACGCAAATTGTGCTTTTGTATGCCGATTCGAGCCAGTCTACTCGAGAACTTCTCAAATTTGTGCCAGTCAAACATCCGACTATTTGGAAAATTGTTTCTGAAGTTGTGACCCGAGAAACGAGGCAACACGTTGTTTTAATTCGACAACGGGCTTTTATTTCGTTCACAGATTCGCGGTTGTACACCTTTGATTCTGCTGTGAGCATCAGCAGCAGCCCAAGCCAAACTGCGCTGGTTGCATATGGGAAACTTGGACATGAACAAGTATGGCTTGAGGATTTACTGACTCGAGGGCTAGCTTTTTGCTGCGAGATGAAAGGCAGTGTTTGTTTTGCTTTTGCGAATCATCAAAACATTTGGGAAGTCGGTGGGGTTTTTACAAGCTCCGAATATCAAAGACAAGGCTTGGCGGCTCGAGTGGTCAAAACTTGTATTGCTGAGTTGCAACGCCGTAACTTACGCACCCGTTACCAAGTGCATGAGGAGAATCTGGCTTCAATTGGTTTAGCTAAGCATCTTGGACTCGAGCAAGTTTGTACCATCACGCATTGGCAGTCTTAAATTTTGGTAGCATCCGCCAAGCCCAGAATGCCAGTGCTAGTAACAGCAGACTTTGTAACCAATACAAGGCTCGTGGACTGACAAATTCTTGTAAGACACCCATGAGCATGTAAATCAGTAATGCCGCTAAACTCGAGACAACTCCGACGATGCTTTCGACACGTCCTTGAAATTCAAGGTTGGTGCGTTCTTGGCTGGTGGTGCGGTATAACACATTACCGCGAATAAAAAACCCGCCTAGTGCGTATAATATGAGTGCCACCCAGAGTGTACTCGAGAAACTAAATGCCAGTAAGCACAGTGCGAGTAGTAAAGGCGAGAGGATCATCAGGCGTTCGCATCCAAAGCGTTTAACAGCGCCAGCCATTGCAAACCCAGCCGCGACTGCACCAACTGCCCAAGCTGCATCTATTAAACCCAGTGCGTCCGCCTCGAGAGAAAGCACTTGTTTAACAAAAGGGACAAGTAGCACATTGATGGTTTGAATTGTGCTAAAAAGCATTAAGCCGCCGAAGTACGGAAACCAAAGGTTCGGGTTGAAGCGCAAGTATGCCCAGCCAGCCCGTAAGTCCTCGAGATAACGGCTTGTTGCTTCGGAGCTAGGTTTGATTGTTACTTGCATCAAAAGTGTTAGAACCCCAGAAATAATGTATGTGATGGTGTTTAGCAGCATTACGATAACTGGTGAAGCCGCCATAAACCCACTGGCACTTGCGCCTACGATCATGCCAAGTTGCACGGTTGTCATGCTGATGGTGTTTGCCTCGAGTAGCTTGTCTTTGGGAATAACTTCGCGCACTAACGCACCCCTTGTTGCCCAGTACAGCGAATCTGCAAGAGCCACCACAAAAGTCATGGTGTATAAATGCCATGCTTCTGGTATGCCAATCCAGTAGACCAATGGCACGATCAGCAGCCCAATTGCCCTAAAAAAATCTAAACAAGCCGCTAGTTTGCGCCGCTCGAGACGATCGATAAACACCCCTAGGAATGGGGCAAGCAGTAAGCCCGGTATGGTCTGAGCAATCAGCACTAGCGCCGCCGCGTAACCTTTGCCGCTTAGTTCAGTGGCGAGCCAACTGATGGCAATAAACTGCATTCCGTTGCCAATCGCACTGATGCCCCAACCAGAAATAAGTAAGCGAAAATTTGGAATTTGTAGTAACTCGAGATTCATGTCTAGCAATCTACACAGCCGACTTGACGAAACAAATCAATTCAAGGATTATTGAATCTATGCCACGACTTTTTTACTTTTCGGATACTGACCTTGC
>JBEGTV010000254.1:0-4568 GCA_041179225.1 Deinococcota bacterium
GCCAGCCGTTCGTTCTCTTTTGTGCCTAGCGCCCCAGTTGCCAATACATGGGATTACAGCGGCTCTTACGCCATCAAAGGAACAAATCCAGATGGTAGTGCGTACACTGGCAGCATGATTTTGACCACCTACGGCGATGGCTACCGTGCATCGTTTGCCAGTGGTGGCGTTTCGTTGCGTGGAATTGCTAATTATATTGGCAACAACTTAGCCATTGCTTGGTTGACTGGCGATATTCCAAGTGTCAGCATTTTTACGGGTAATCCACGTACTGGCGACCTGAGCGGTTACTGGCAGGATTACAACAGCACCAAAGAAGGCACAGAAACCGCCACTTGGCGCTAAAATACGCATGTCTCGAGACCCCGAAGTTAAAACTCCGGGGTTTTTTCTATGAATTCTGCCCAAGCACTTTGCAAAGCAGCTTCTGACACACGCTCCAGTTTAGGTTTAGCAATCTCCTCGAGTAACACAAAACGCACCCCAATGGAATCAGCTTTTTTATCCCGTGCCATAAACTTGCGTACCTCTGTCCACTCGAGACTGGGTAAAGCACTTGGTTTTTGGTACTCGAGAAAAGCACTTGTTAAATGTGTTAAATCCGCGTACCCAATGGTTTTACCTAGGATCGCTGCAAAGTGCATTCCGTACCCAACAGCTTCTCCGTGTGCAATGCCGTGTTGTGTGATTGCCTCGAGCGCATGAGCCAACGTATGCCCAATATTCAGGTAGGCTCGTTCATTTTGTTCAAACGGGTCGCGTTGCACAATCTCAATTTTGACTTGTACCCCCGCCGCTAGCGTTGTCTCGAGCTTTGGGTGTGAGGCGTTAAAACCAGTCTCGAGAACAAGGTTGCACAATGCAGGGTTACGAATTAGCCCGTGCTTAAAAAGTTCGGCTGCACCTTCCCTAAAAATGGTTTCTGGTAATGACTCGAGGGTATTGGTGTCCATAAAAACCCCACGAGGCTGATGAAATGCCCCAACCAAATTCTTACCTTCAGGTAAATTCACACCAGTTTTGCCGCCAACACTGGCATCTACCATAGCCAGCAATGTAGTTGGACAAACATAAAAAGCAATACCACGTAAATAACTGGCTGCCACGTACCCCGCTAAGTCCGAAGTTGCCCCACCACCAAGAGCAAACACGGCGCTGTCGCGGGTCAAACCCAGTTGAGCCAATTCTGATAACAGTCTGGCATGAACATCTAAGGTCTTGACACGCTCGCCACTTGGCACGGGTAACAAGTGAACTTCTACCCCACCCGCCTCGAGACTCGAGACGAGTTGACTGGCGTACAAAGGCAAGATTTTTTCATCACAAAGCACTGCCACTGTACGCTCAGGGATTTGCACTGTTTTTAATAACCCCGCAGCAATCTGAATTGGGTAGCTTGGGCTTAAATCAAGACGAAGTTCGATCATTGTCTCGAGTTTACCGTTTTAAGTACCAGTGTGCAGCCCTAAGCCCGACCAACAAACCTAAAAAAGTCCCAAGCACCATGCTTTGCGTTCTCGAGAAGATAAACACCCCAAGCATTGCCCCAAGAAGAACACCAAGCGTCGGAAACAAAAACCAGATATGCAAACGGTGTAAGCGCTCAAAGGCATCTTGTAAAATAAGGCTGATAATCTCGAGCAATTTCATCACAGTAGTCTAGTGTAAAAACCTAAAATATGAGATAATTTTGGACATTGCGTATCTCGAGAGCATCTAGCTCATGAGGAAAAGTTAGGATGAAACCATGACCGCGATGAAGCGCTTAAGACCCATTCATTGGGATGAAGTTGTAGGACAAGAACACGTCAAGGACGTGTTAAGACCTGCTTTAGAACGCGGGCGAATAGGTCATGCGTATCTTTTTAGTGGTCCTCGGGGTGTAGGCAAGACCACCACGGCACGGCTGATTGCCATGACCGTTAATTGTGAAACTGCGGGGGTCAAACCGTGCGGTATGTGCGACTCATGTAAAAGTGTGATTGCGGGACGGCATCCGGATGTTCTCGAGATTGATGCTGCTAGTAACAACAGCGTGGATGATGTGCGTGACTTGCGTGAAAAAGTGGCTTTGCAACCAATGCGGGGCGACAAAAAAGTCTATATTTTAGACGAAGCTCACATGATGAGTAAAAGTGCCTTTAATGCACTGCTAAAAACCTTAGAAGAACCACCCAGCCACGCGGTTTTTGTGCTGGCTACGACTGAACCTGAGCGTTTACCACCAACCATTCTCAGTCGTTGTCAGCATTACCGATTTCGGCGTTTATCGAGCGACGAAATCGCGGGGAAACTCTTAAAAACCGCCACTGCTGAAGGGGTTAATCCTTCGCCGCAAGCCCTAAATCTAATTGCTCGAGCCGCCGATGGTGCAATGCGTGACGGGGAGAGTTTACTCGAGCGTTTACTTTCTAGTGGCGAACCGAATTTAACCCTCGAGATGGTTGAAGGCGCTCTTGGTTTACCACCACAAGACCGTGTGGAAGCACTGGCTTTTGCTTTGGCTCGAGGTGACACAAAGCGTTTAATGCAGAGTTTAACTGCTTTTTACTCGGACGGTTTTGCGCCACGCACGATTGTCGAACGGGCCAAAATTGCGCTTCGTGACCAATTACATGCTCAGCTTGGTTTAAGTAAAAATGTGTCTGAAACGTTTGCCGAAGTGCAATTACTGCGTTTAATCAAAGCCCTTGACGAAGAGGACGGACGTTTTGCACGGTCGTCTGACCTGATTGCCCTTGAGATGGCATTTACTAAAGCCATGTTATCGCCAGATTCCAATAATGAAGCAGGTATAGTTTCACCAGCCCTAGAATCCCGAGTCACAAATCTCGAGAAGCAAGTTCGTGGGGCATTCCAAAAAGTGGTGGATGATGCCTTGAAAGCCAGTGGGCAACGCTCACCAAATCAAGTTCCAGAATTTGACCCAATGGCAAGAACTCCGCGTCGTCCAGCCGCCTTAGTGCAACAAGACGACCCGCCATTTGAAGTCCCAGAGCTTCGAGCAGAACAAACCCGAGTTGAAACCCCGCCATCTCGAGGGTCAGAACCAGTGCCATCTCGAGGGTCAGAAGCAACTCAAGAACCACCTCGGGCAGCCTCGCTTCACTCTAAAGGCTGGGCGGATGTGATTCTAAAAGCCGATTTGCGCTTCAGAGCTATTCTGAAAGAAGCAGTTGGGCATTTAAGCGCAGATACTTTAGTGATTGAGTACAACAACCCAAAGCACAAATGGCACGCTGAGCAAGTTGCGGGCAAACTCGAGGAATTGGCTGTACTGACCCAACAAGTGATTGGACAAGGTATTGCTCTTGAATTGGTTATGCCAGACGGCACTAAAAAAAACTCGAGAACAGTTCATAACCCCAGTACAATAACCTCAGCCGCTCGAGTAATCCCTGCTGTTTTAGAGAATTTACAACCCGAAACGCCCGTTATCTCGCCCGAACCCGAAATCCCAAAATCCCTTCTTCTCGAGCCTGAACCGAATAAATCTGCGTCTCGAGTCGCTTTGGACACTGCGTCTCGAGTTGCCTCGGATTTGGCATTTGCTGCTCTTGAACCAGACGAACCTGTACCACCAGTTGAACCGGTAGCCAAGATTGAACCCGATATTTTTGATGATGCCCCAGATTTTGAGGAAATGCCTTTGCCTACCGAATACGGTTCTTTTTTGAATCCCGAAGAAATTCTTGTTCAAGAAACAACCCCTGCCGTGACCACAACCAGTCTGATTGCTGATGGTTCACTCGAGACTTATGACTTAGAAAGCAGTGCCGATGCACCACCACTGGCTGCGCTAGAAATGGATTTTGGTGACTTTGAGAATGCCGTCCCAACCAAAGTCGTCTCGAGTCTTGTGGGACATCCGAATTATGCTTTGGTGAGTAAACTGTTCGCACATCGGGTGCGTGAAGTGGGTCAACTCGAATTGAAAACGGTGGTTGTTGAGGATGACACAACTGTTGTCCTGCCTGTCCTGCCTAATGATGATTTGGAGTAAAAATGAAAAAATTTGTGTTACTGCTGCTTTTGTGTCTTTCGGTGGCTCGAGCTTCTGATGCCAGCTTAAAAGTGATGCCAGCAGCCAATCTTGAACGTGGTTTGACGGTAGTGCAAGGGCAGCAACTCGAGTTTCGGGTTTCCCCTGGAATCGAAAAGTTGCAGACTGTGACCTTAAATATCACCCGTGGTGGTCGGGTCATGGGTGAGTACGCGATGCGCCAAGAAGGTGCGGATTACGTGGCAAAATTGCCACTTGAATTGCCTTATGCCCATATTGTGACCGTGCGTTTATACCAAGATAGCCGTGTTTGGTCTTCGGCACTTGATTTAACTGCCCTGCAACCCGAAGATGCAAAACTCGTTCCAAATAACTCAAGTTTTACGCAAGCCCTGAATTTTTCGGTCACTGAGGGTAAAGCTGGAGGGGATGCCAACCCGTTGTGGGGTATTTTTGCCTTGGCGATCTTAGGGGCGGGTGTGTTCATTGGCACTCGAGGTAAGAAGAAACCCAAGGTGATGCCCAATGCGTGAACGAATTGGTTTAGAGGGTGTCAAACCCGTTC
>JBEGTV010000255.1:0-4563 GCA_041179225.1 Deinococcota bacterium
ATCCAATTCGGTTTTGGTGTCTTTTAGAATCTTCTCGATTTTAGGACCTTCGCTGCTCAGACGTTTTTGGCGCGTGGCAACATCAGAAGAATCCATGATGTTCACCAAATTGCGTTCGACCCGATCCAAATCGCGTACTACACCAGACAAAGCTGCTTGTTCTTTACGAGTTAAACCTTGTGCTAATGTCATACCGACCCCCAAAAGAATAAGGAAACCAACTGCTAAGAACCTCATAACCAACCTCCTCGTTTTCACCTCGAGCGTTGAACCCTCGAGCCAGTGACTTCAAACGTTCCCCTTGTGCGCTTTTAGGCGACAAAAAAGAGTTTAGAAACAAGGTGTCCCGAGGCTGTGCCGAGTTGGGACAGGTCTGGGGACAGCCCGAAATTTTGCAAAGAGGGTTCATGGTAGCAAGTCATTTCGATTATTGCGTTTTGTTTCGTTTGCTATGAATATACTAGACTTTACCCATGAGCAACACGACCCTACGACTCCCCAGCGAACACGATGCTCGGCTTGCCCAAGATTCACTTCACTTTTTACTGCAACACCAAACCGAAGAACTCAACGTTCAAATCGCCTCAAAAACCATGCGTTTACCACCCGTCGCAGTTCGATTACTTGAACGAATCCTCAGCGAACTTGCAGAAGGCAACGCCGTTGCGGTCACACCAATTCAACCAGAAATCAGCACCCAAGAAGCAGCCGATATACTCAACGTATCAAGACCATATTTAATTGGTTTACTCGAGAAGAACACCATCCCACACCGTAAAATTGGTACGCATCGGCGAGTGCCACTTAAAGCCTTACTTGAATACAAAGCCAAACAGAAAGCCAAAGCCGAACAAGCCATGCAGGAACTGGCAGATTTAAGTCAAGAATTAGGCTTAGGTTACTAACAATGCAAGTTGGGCTAGTAAAAACAGTGCCATAAATCAAATTTAGCCTGTATATGGTTGGGCAAGGTATTGAACAACCTTGTTTTTCTTCCATGCCATTTGGTTTATGGCAAAGTACGGCGTTGCCTTACCCCACACCAAAATGGGAACGTTTGATTTCGTGTATCGAAACTCGATCAGCCCGTATGGACACAAAAACAGAGTATTACTCAGTGCAGTACATGGCATTTCAAAACCAGACTCTGAAACGATGATCTTTTCGTCTTTCAGTTTGACTTGCAACAATTGATCGAATCTTGTGTTGCTGGGGTCTTTATATAGCCCTTCATATGTTTCCAGTGTTATCAAATCGGACTGGAAGGTTTCATCTATATCCATGCGCTCGTACAGTCTGCCTGCGATCACAACGTGCGAAATTCGCGTGTCAAAAGCCCGCAAGAACCGAACCGAAAAGTGCGGCTTTTCTGGGTAATAGGCATAGAAATGATTTTCACCAATTGGAAAAAGGGTCAAAACAGTGTTCTCGAGTTCTAACATCAATTGATTTCCGACCAGCAAAACCCTCGAGAAAACGCCTCCAGAAAAGTATTGACCCACGTAGTATTCGAGGTGTTCAACATTCTGTATGATGGCTGGCGGGATCACGGTTTCGTTCGGCTCAGGTGCTTCGGGGAGATCCAAAAGAGCGTTGTAAATCTGTGGCACAACTTTGTACAAAGCTGCTTCATCACAATTGTTCGTCATCACCACGAGCGCGGTGTTGTCCTCGGGAAACAAATGCAAAAAAGTCAGGTATTCTGGCATTCGACCATCGTGTCCCCAAAAGGCTCGGCTGCGATAATTTCCTGTAAATATCCCCAAGCCAGATTTCTGAAAACAATTTTTCAGAGGACGTGTTGATGGTAAAAAATCGAGGCTGCCCTGATGTGCGGTCATTAAAGCAAGCGACGATGGCTGTAACAGGAGTTCGTTTGAAAGCCTGCCAGAATTGAGAAACATCTTTGCGAGTTGGGTCAAGTCCAGAATGCTTCCATAGGCAAACCCTGATGGATTACCACTTACGTTGTAGGGGATTTGATGGGAAACTTTTAAACTGCCATCAGCCGTTTTGTCGTGAGGCAAGGCAACCGAATAGGTCAGGATTTCAGTGGGATCAAAAGAAGTACAGGTCATGCCCAGTGGTTCAAACACATATTCACGAATCAAATCGTCGTAGTAACGACCAGTGACCACTTCGGCAACATACCCAGCGATGCAAAAAGCGGAACTGGCATACAGATAAATTTCGCCTGGTTGTGCAAAAAAAGTGTAGTAAGGAACTTGCTCGAGAACAAAACGTTTCAGTGAATCTGGGTCACGTGACCCCCAGGTTTTCCCAAATGCGGGCAGACCCGAAGTGTGACTGAGCAAATGTCGTATTGTTACCTTTTTACCCAAATCATCGTTACTAAATTTGAGTTCTGGAATGTATTCGATCACAGGCGTATCCAAATTGATCTTGCTTGCTTCAACCAATCTCATCACCAAGACAGCACATAGTGTTTTGCAGACCGAACCCAAGGCAAAAAGCGTGTTTGGTGTCACGGGAACACCGCTTTCCTCAGTGCTGGTTTTTCCAAAGCCACCCGAATAAACAACATCGTTGCCCTGAATCAATGCCAAGGACAATCCAAGAATATCTCCAGCTTCAATGTGTGGCTGAATCAGTTGTTCAACTCGAGAGGTCAATTGAGCGGCATTCATGTGTGGAAAATAGCACGCAAAAATTTCAAATTGAATATGCCAGACGGCTTAGACAAGAGCTGAAAATACTGATTATACTGTACAAATGCAGCTTCTTAAAACCATTGCAAATCCGTTTGCACAAGACAGCAATACCCTCAGTGTTGTGTTGATTGGCAGTGGTTCTCGAGACGAGTTGGATGCGTACAGCGACTTGGATATTCATGTGGTTGTTCGAGGTGAACGCCCACCAGACCAAATGTACTATCTTGAGAATCGCTTGGTGAATGTCAATTTTTTGGACAAAGAAAACCGTGAATTAATGCTTTTTAATCCTTGGAAAGCCATGTCCAATATCGCAGCCACAAGGGAAGCCCAAATCTTGTTTGACCCAGATGGTTGGTATGCCAATTTGCAAGAACGCGCAAAAGCCTTCTTGTGGAAAACAGTGCAAAAGGATGCCGACCTTGCTATCAGTTGGGTACTGGCTGAAAATGCCGAAATCGTTCAAAAAATTTTAGGCGGATTAAGCAACAACAATCTCGAGAAAGCGTTGCACGCCACTGTTACATTGTTGAATAGTCTAACGGACGTTGGCGCTCTTGCTAATGGCGTGTTGTGCAATTCTGAAAATCGATTTTGGAGTTCTATACGCGATGCTGAAGCCGATGCAATTTGGAAAAAACTTTTCTGGACTGCTCTTGGATTTAATGCCGAGAGCGTGACCACTCGAGCCAAAGCAACTCTGGGACTTTACTCGAGAAGTTTCGTGTTACACCAAGCGAAATTACTGCCTGAACACTTTAAGATCGTGCAACACGTTCACAGTTTGATTGCAGATTCAGAATAACAGCACCCTTTACAGATTATCTGGCGACACTCGAGCAAGTTGGACTGGTAAAAACAGTCCAAGAAGTCAGAACAATCTGGCTTTAATTCACGCTCGAGCCAGTGACTTCAAACGTTCCCCTTGTGCGCTTTCATTGCGACAAAAAGAGTTTAGAAAAGAGGTATCTCGAGGCTGTGCCGAGTTGGGACAGGTCTGGGGACAACCCGAAATTTTGCTCAGGCATTCACCAAGGAGATGACACTGGGCTGATACACGCCTTCTATCTTGACCACCGATGAGAAAACGTTTAATTGGCATTGCCACCGCCGCGCTGCTGGTGGCTGGTATCGGACAGAGCAACCCTAACGCCACAGGATTTCGGGTGCAGCCGTATTTGCTTGCACCAAGCCAAGATGGTATGACCGTGGTCTGGTTTTCGACCCTCGAGACTTCGGGTACATTGGTGGTTGATGGTAAAACCTACACTTCCAGTCCGCAACTGGTCAAAGACCTTGAGTACAGCCAACTCGAGGAGAGTGAACGCCCTAAATACTCCGATATGTTCGAGAATAAAAACGTTAAGCACACCGTGCGAATCTCGGGTTTAGAAGCTGGTCAGCGTTATGCGTACCGCGTTACCCAAGGCAACGAAACTGTGCGTGGCAGCCTCGAGACTGCACCCAGTAGTGATAGCCGCAACCCGATTCGCTTTGTGGTTCTTTCGGATTCCGAAACCGAACCTGATGGGCGTACCATTCGCCGTGAATGGGGCAACACCAAAGATTCACCTGCGGCTCAGGATGCCAACAGCACTGGACGACCCGCAGGTTTAAGCAAAGACTCGAGCGGACGCGAATTGTACTTTTCAACGGAAACCGAAGGCTATAAAGAAAACATCCGCACGATCAAAGAACGCAAACCTCATTTTGTGGCAATGCCCGGCGATCTTGTGCAAGGCGGCGGTTATCAACGCGCTTGGGATGAATTTTTTTATCATAACGCAGGTAAATTCGACACACTCTTAAGCAACAAACCTCTGCTACCAGCCTTGGGTAACTGGGAAATGTTTGGCGCTCGTAACGGCGGTTATACCCCTGCGGCGGTCTT
>JBEGTV010000256.1:0-4554 GCA_041179225.1 Deinococcota bacterium
TTCTCGAGGAAACACTCGGGTATCAACACATCACTTTGTATTTACTAGATGGACAAGTGTTACGCTTACATGGGCAAATTGGTGATACAACCCCGAATTTTGAAATGTCTGTGCAAGAAGGTGTGACTGGTCGAGTGGCACGAAGTGGAGTCGCAGAATTGGTCTTGGATGGACGCGAAGACCCAGATTTTATTTTGGATCACCCGGAATTAACTTCGATGGTCTGTGTGCCGTTGCGAGGTTCACAGCACATTCTCGGGACTTTGAATGTAGATGCCAGTTATCATCAGCCGCTAAATCTTACCGACCTTGAAATGCTAGATACGTTAAGTATCTCGATCACCACTGCTTTAGAAAATGCTTTGCTGCATGAGCAAATTGAACGAAAGGCAAGCGAAATGGAATTCTTGCGCTTCCAAGCCGAACGTGCCGCTCGATTTGATACACTGACCAATCTACGCAACCGCCGTGCCTTTGATGAGGACTTAAAACGCACTTTGGAACGCCAAGGCAACATTGGCTTTAGCTTAGCTGCAATTGACTTAACGGGCTTTAAGTTGGTCAACGATCGCTTTGGACATGCGGCTGGTGATCAAGCCTTGGCTCGAGTTGCCAAAGTATTATCTAGCGCCCCAATACATCGAGGCAGAGCGCTGCATAAAACGTATCGCACTGGTGGTGACGAGTTTATTTTAATTATCCCACATGAACAACCCGCCCTTGAACTTCTCATGTACATCACTCGTGGTGTCGAAAATCTGGAATTCCAAGATGGTTTACGCCTTGGTTTGAATATCGGTTTAGCCAATTACCCACACGAAGCCAAAGACTTAGATCAGTTGCAATCCTTAGCCGATAACCGCATGTACAAAGCCAAAACTGCTGGAAAGCCATTCTTAATCGAAGATGAACTCGAGTCGCCGCCAATCCCGCGTCGTCGTGCCTCAGACCGAAATGATCAGTAAACCATGCTATTGCAACTTGAGACAGCGTAAACTGTGTTATGGATTTCCAGTCTACGCTCGAGAATTTAGCAGAATTAGTCGTTCGCATTGGCACGAATCTCAGTATCCGCGCCGATGGTTCAAAACTCGAGTTATTAAACGCAGGAGAATGAGCATTTACGCCTTGACCAACCTCGGGTATTCTTAAAACGTGGATGCCATTTGGGTTGGAGCAGCATACTTAGCGGGTTGGCTTGGCTTACGGGTCGGGTTTCCACCACTTGTTGGGTACTTACTGGCAGGATTTGTGTTGTATCTGCTTGGAATTCGCAGCAGCGAAGCGCTGCAAAGCCTAGCTGACATTGGCGTGTGGTTGCTGCTTTTTACTGTAGGCTTAAAATTGCGTTTTCAAAACTTAATTCGCCCCGAAGTTTTTGGTGTGGGCGGTTTGCATTTAATCATTTCAAGCGCCCTGATGATTGGGGTGATGGCAGCAGCCTTGGGACTAGGGAACGCCTTATATGTGGCAGTTGGACTGGCATTCTCGAGTACCGTCTTAGCCATAAAATTACTCGAAGATAAACGCGAATTAAATTCGTATCACGGACGAATAGTGATTGGTATTCTCATTCTGCAAGATTTAGTGGCAATTGTATTACTGGCATTTGCTGGGGCGAAACAACCGACTTTTTGGGCTTTGGGTGTGCTGGCATTACCGCTCCTTCGTCCAATGATCCTGCGTTTGCTGTCTAAAAGTGGACACGAAGAACTGTTACTTTTATTTGGATTATCACTGGCATTAGCTGGTGGCACATTGGCAAAACAAGTTGGAATCAGCCCAGAACTTGGCGCATTGGTCTTTGGCGCAGTGTTGGCAGGACATGACCGCACTACCGAACTCAGTCGGGTGCTTTGGGGCTTAAAAGAAGCCTTTCTGGTTGCGTTTTTCTTAACCATTGGTTTAGGCGGCTTACCCCCATTTGAATTGCTTGGTTGGATACCGATTTTCTTAACCGTACTGCCGTTACAAGGCATTTTGTTCTTCTGGTTATTCCTGCGCTTTGGATTACGTGCCCGCACTGCTTTTGTGGCAAGTGCTGCCCTATCTAGTTACGGTGAATTTGCCCTGATTGTGGTCAAACCCCTGATTGATTCAGGTCAACTTGGGTCTGGCTGGGTCAGTTTACTCGGTGTGGTCATTGCGATTTCCTTAGCTGTTGCTGCTCCATTTAACCGAGCCGTGCATATGCTCTATGAAAAGCTCGAGCCTTGGCTACTGCGCTTTGAAAGCAAGCAAGACCACATAGACCGCGAACCTACCAGCTTAGGCAAAGCCAATTGGCTGGTCATCGGCATGGGACGCACTGGTGGTGCAGCTTATAAACAACTCGAGGCTTCTGGGCAAAGGGTGATTGGATTAGATTCTGACCCCGAAAAACTCGAGCGGCACCGCGCCAAAGGCAGACGAGTTCTCTACGGGGATGCCGAAGACCCCGAACTGTGGGAACAACTCGAGTTACAAGGCTTAAGCGGCGTGATCGTCACCGCTCCTGATTTTGAAGCCCGAATCCGTGCCTTAGAAGGCTTAAAGCGCCGCAAGTTCATCGGAAAAATTGCAGTTTTATCGCATCACTTAGAAGAAGAATCAAGTCTCGAGAAGGCTGGCGCAACCCTAGTCTTTAGACCATTTGCCGAAGCTGGAGAGCGACTTGCCCAACGCGCCCTCGAGACCATTTGATTTCGGTTCTCAAGACCATTTGATTTCAGTTCTCAAGACCATTTGATTTCAGTTCTCAAGACCATTTGATTTCGTTGCGAAAGGTTTTACTTTCGTCAGTATTTCGCTTTATGCGATAAGTCCTTGACAAACGAAAGTTCAAGTCATTACACTAAAGGCATAATTATTGTGTAGGGTAGGCTTGCTTACCGTTTTTGTCTGTACTGTGGGCATAGCCCACACTATTCGAGTTTTTTGGCTTTCCTCTACTCTTCCCTTGGAGATTTATGAAAAATAGCATTGGTGTGGCACTCATTGGCGCGGGACGTATGGGTTTAACTCATGCACAAACGCTTGGAAATATCGCTGCGGCTCAGGTATTGGTGGTAGCAGATGCAAATTTAGAAGCGGCTGAACGCGGCAAACTAGCGGCTCGAGCCGAACGAGCCTCAAATGATATTGAAGCGGCAATGAATGACACAGCCGTTGAAGCTGTGATGATTGTTACACCAACCGACACCCATGCGAACCTGATTCAAATGGCAGCCAAGGCGGGCAAAGCCATTTGGTGTGAAAAACCAATTGCTTTGACACTCGAGGAGACCAAAAAAACCTTGGAGCTTGTTGAACAAGCGGGTGTACCTTGTCAGATTGGTTTTCAGCGTCGTTTTGACCCGGGCTACATGCGGGCAAAGGATTTAATTGAAAGTGGGAAACTCGGTAAGCTCGAGACCTTCAGATCTTTGGGGCGCGATACTTATTTGCCAAATCCTGTGCATATTCGCCCCGGGGGTGGCACGTTTTTGGACATGACAGTGCATGATTTTGATTTAGCGCGGTTTTTAATTGGCGAAGTGACTGAAGTCAGTGCTTGGGGGACAGTTTTAGCCCACGAAATGTTTGCCGAAGCCGAGGATTGTGACACTGCAGTCTGTATGCTCCGTTTTGAAAATGGTGTGCTGGGCGTGGTTGAGTCAGCGCGGCACAGCAACTGGGGGTATGACATTCGCACTGAAGTAGCTGGTGCAGAAGGCAAAGTGGTGATTGAAGCACCACATAAAACGCCAATCCAGCACTTTACGGGTTTCCAAAATCATACCGATGTGTACATTAATTTCCCTGATCGTTTTGCCGATGCTTACCGCTTACAAATGGAAGCCTTTTTTGCATCGCTGCTGAGCGGTCAAACCCCAAGCCCAAGTCCTAAAGATGCCCTCGAGACGCTTAAAATCTGTTTAGCCGCAAAACAAAGTTGGCAACAAGGTAAACCAATTAAGGTACAAGAAGCCCTATGAAACCCCTTGGTGTGGCGATTATTGGGGCTGGGCGAATGGGTGGAATTTTTGCTCAGTCCGTGCATTCACTACTTGGGTTTTCTCGAGTCAGTTTTGTGGTCAGTCGCAGCCAAAAAAGCGCTCAGGCAATGGCAGAGCAATTTTCGTGTGCTTATTCAACCCAGATAACCGATGCGTTGTCTGACCCAAATGTGGATGCGGTGATTATTGCGGCTGCCACGCCAGCCCATGCCGACCTTGCGATTGCCTGTATCAAGGCAAATAAACCTTTTTTTATTGAAAAACCAATTGCCGATTCGCTCGAAAACGGGCGTTTAATCCTTGCGGCACTACAAGAAAATCCTGTGCCAAACATGGTCGGTTTCCAACGTCGTTTTGACCCTGCTTATGTCCAAGCCAAGCAGCACATCGAAGCTGGTGGTCTGGGTACTCTCGAGATTTTTCGTTCGATTTCACGCGACCCAAACATGGATTCCTCAAGTCTCGAGTTTCACTTGAGCAGTGGTGGGTTAATCGTGGATTTAGGGGTACATGACATGGATTTAGCCCGTTGGTTCATGGGCGAAGTTCTCGAAGTGCAAGCCATCGGTGGGGCGCT
>JBEGTV010000257.1:0-4546 GCA_041179225.1 Deinococcota bacterium
CGTGTTGGATTGGATTTTTTGCGTGGACTTATTTTTGATCGGTTACTTGAGAAACACGAAAACCGATTCGTGTTTAGAGTTTTGACGTGTACTTAGATTTTTGACCTCAAATTTACAATAAACGCAGCTTTGCTACTTTCTGATTTTCTGTACTCTAGGGAGTTTTTCTGTTGGTTTACGCGCTGAGATTTTCATCCTAGACTACGAGAGGACAATCCATCAGAGCCAAGATCGTGAATCGTTAGCCAAGGTTGATAGTCTCTTCCAATACCTTGCCCGCAGCCTGACTTCCACTGCTCATGAGCGCTTTGAACCGTCAAAATTCTTTTGCGTTTCGCCATAAGGGAGCAGCCTCTGCCGCTCCCTTAATAGTATTATACTTTATTAGCATAGTTTTAATCTTTATTATTCTTGACAACACCTTTGTCAAGAATAATAAAGTTCGCTACTATTAAGATTTTCTATAGCGTGCTGCACGCTATAGTCAGAAGTGGCAAATAATAAAGTTTGCTACTATTAAGGTATATTGACGATTTCAGTAAATAATATAGTTTGCTACTATTAAGACACCTTACAGCTATACGAGATTTTTTTGAGGTAATTTCAATACCTGCTTATTCAAGTCTATTGTAGCTCGAGCGGCTTGTTTTTTGCCATGTTTACCGCCACCGAAGCTCCAAGAAAAGCCGCTCCACCAGCCACCAATGCCACAACCACAACTTGCTTACTAACCCTTATGAAACGATTCATAACGCCTCCTCAACAGGGAACAAAAGGGGACCCAATTCATGCCAAACGAAATGCCAAACCACACCGCACTTACAACAGCTCGAGATTCCTCGAGTTGCGAGAGTTTAGAAAGGTGAGCATAATCAAGGTAAGCACCGATCAATCAAACCAATCAGGCTAATTCAAATGCACTCAGCCATAAGTCACCTGAGAATTACAAGTCCTGACAGCCTAAACCACAGTCCTGAGTCGTTTATTCAGCGCCAGCAACAAACACGAGACCAAGTTGTTCATAACAGCACAGCTTGTTCCGAAGTGAAGTGTGAAAAGCCTCGAGCATAGCAGCTACGTTTACTCGAGAAGTTACCATGTTCTTGTCAAGCTAAGGCTCAGTACATGGATTCAATTCTCAACAACGCAAAACAAAAATAGATATGTTTGATTTTGCCATCAGAAATATTTTGCAAAAGGCGATTTTTCTATAATTGTAAAAAACGAAGATACCGCTGTTGCTGAACCTAAAGCCCAGACAACTATAGACAATTGGTCAAAAACCAAGTTGGTTAGTGTTTTGGAGTTAAACTCCATAAACCCGTTAAAAGTTGCCACGCAAAGTGCGACAAAAACCGGAAATGTGTCCCACCAATAAATTTTTATGGCAGAATTACCTCTAAGCCACTCGGAAATAATGTGCCAGTACCAAGACATATTCCGTACTAAACCCGAATAAATCCATAAAGTCAGAAAATACGAAAAGACAACAATGGGAATAGTTAATATAGACGCTTCAGGAAAACTCAAGTAAATCCCAGTGCAAAATGCAATAAATGGTACACTGACTAATACAACTCTCTTTATTTGGTTCAATTGTGTGCTGGGGTCTGGTCTGGGGGTTAGTGTTAGTCCTGCTGCACCTACAGCATCAGTAACTGTTTGTAAATCCCTGTTAAATCCTAAAAAATTATTTACTTGTAGTAAGTGAGGCATAACATAATTAGCTGCTGCTAAGGTATCAAGACCTCCCATGAGTTGTAACCAATTATTTTTATAACTCTCGTAAATTTTGACACGCTGCTCGAGTCTTGCGTAAGTGAGATTAGAAGTTATGCCATGTAGTTGCTCCTGTCGAAACTTTTGGATTTGCTCTCGTAAAGAACTTGCTCCACTACGCATTAACGGACGATAATCATGATGATAGTTTTCGCGCCGAGTACCGTGTGCCATTTCAAAATTTTGGCGGGCATCATCAACGCGGCGCAGCAGGCGTTGTGTCGGCGTTCCTAACCCCAACAGATAACGAATAAAAGTTGCAAAAATTAGTCCAATAATTACCAAAACTGCCGTAATAACCCAGTGTGACCGTATGACAAGTTTTAATAAAAACGGCTTACCATCGGCGTAGAGGCTACGAATTTGCAAAACTTGGGCTGAATAATCGCCGACTTCAAAAACTTGTTGCTTTTCACTTTGAAACTCGAGACGTACAGAAGTCGAAGTTTTATCCCATTTCAGTTCGGCTCTAATTTCTTGACCATCTCCATCTGTCTTTTGAAACACCACATCCTGAAACACCACATTCTGTAAATCGCCATTGGTGCTAGATACCCCACTTATCTGATTGTTTTTAACACAGGTCTCTTTACTTTGAATTCCGTTTGGGCAAAGTAGTTGGACAAGATTTTTTGGCATTAGTTTCGTTTCAGTTGTAGGCGTAAACAAACCAAAAAGACTGTACACATCAAACCGAATGGTTTTTGTACTTTGTGCAATTTGAATAACTGATGCAGCAGGTGGTTTGATAATAACCAGCCGAGTTCTTACGTTAAATTGATCGTCATTGACGGTTAGAACAAATTTTAGTGGGTTTGTAGGGGGTTGTATGTTTTTTGTTGCTCGAAGTTTAAACGTATTTGAACGTGCTGGACGCAATTGAATAAGACGACCAACAACAAAACCACAAACTGTTTTAGAATCGGTGCAGCGTTCTTCTTTCTCAATCTGGAGAATTTTCAGAATATCGTTGTTGAACTCATTGATTGGTTTGATTCTTGCTGTTAAATAGTTAATTGGTGCAGTTGAATTGTTTTCGACTCGAATTTGTATCCCATTCTTTAAAGTGTTCCAGTCAATTTCAAGTGGACTCGTTTCTGAAAAAGAAAACGGGGCGGCTTTCCCTGGTTCTGGTGGTGGATTGATTTTAATGACTCGCCGAATGGCATTGCCTTTAGTATCTGTGACCAACATTAATAACTTTATGCCGTAAAATGGCACTGCTGCCCCTTGCCTTTTGGTAAATCTAAAAACATTACTGTCGCCAGCAGTAGGCAGATTAATTGTTTGACCTTCAATGCACGGGCATATTATTTCGTCGCCTGTACTATCAAAGCGTTTTGGTGTGTAGGGTTCAATGCGTTTCTTACTCAAAACGTAACTGCATGTTATTTTTTTGTTATTTATGCAAGCTGCATCAGTATAGTCCAGAATTGCAAGGTCGGAATGCACTGACCCATCTATTGGAAAAATGCGTGCCTGTAAGCCGAAGATATTTTGATTTTGTGTTGAAGTGTTGACCACACGAACCACAAAACCACGCTGAATATCTAAGTAATCCAATTCTAGTGTGCCAGAGTCAACAAAAGCAAAAGGAGGTTGGTTCTCTGTTTGTGCCAAGCCTGTTGTAAAAAAAGCAGCTAACAAGAAGATAAAAAGACACTTTTTCATTTAATCACCATGTTTATCCAAGCAATTTTTGAACCAATAATTCCCAGAAATGCACCCGAGCTGCCCGATCTATCATTCGTGTTCTATCGTGTTCGCTGTTGATAAACCCAAGCTCGAGAAGAGCCACAGAACCTTTGAAATCCATCACGGCTAAGCGTTCATGCTGTCCTCCTGATTCTAGTTTCACACCACGATTCTTCAATTCGATAGTAAGGTGGGCTTTGCCCACCCTATTACCGCGTCCAGCTTATCGTTGTGGGCTTCTCGAGTAAAATAAAGACGTTATACAGGGAAATCTTGCTCATCAATTTAAGGCGGAAGCGGTACTACTACTCAAGAATCATCAAATTTTTTGCAGGATGCAATTAACCCAGTCCAATCAAACGCGGGTCCAATATCGTTTTTGTCGGTTCGCACATTGACATGCGACAACACGCCAGCAAAGCCTCGAGCTTCACTAAAAGAAAGAACATCGTATCGTTTATTTTCAGATAAAAAATTAAGTGGAATATCGTACTTAGCTGTTAAAAAGCGAACCAGTTGAGCTGTTGCTTCATACTGAGCTTGGGTAAATGTCGCAAAATATTGATAGCCACGATACCCCGAGTCAAGGTATGTATATGCACTTTTTTCAGATATTTTACAGTATTCATCTGTATATTCTCCGACCTTGTTCTTGTAAATTGTGAACAGTGCATTTCCTTTTTTGATCAAAGGTCCAATGTTTGATATTTCAATGGCAATACTGGTCGAACTCATATGCGGGTTCTCGCCAATTGCTGGAGCCCCAAGATGATACGACCAAAGATACGAAGGGAAAAGCTGAACAATTTTCCCTGACCGAGCGACAACAAACGCCACTGAAACTTTGTTTCTTGGCATGGTTAAAGTACGGACATCTCCTGGTAAGTAACCCACGGTGTAATGTAAAAAAACACGTTTTTTCTTGACTGTTTCTGTATAGTAATAACTTGTATCACCATCACGACGACGCACTTGATGTAAGATCAGCAACTCGAGGTTAGCAGGATTAGCAACCTGTAACTCGGAAATCAAGTATTCTGACCTAGGCAGTTTCGCATCTGCAAAGAATTTT
>JBEGTV010000258.1:0-4543 GCA_041179225.1 Deinococcota bacterium
GAATTTACCCAATGGCGCTAAGCAAGAACGCACTTTTAAGTTTGATTTAAGCCAAACCCCAAAATCCTAGGCTGGAGTACAAAAGTTCTGTATCACACTATTCTTATGGTGCAGGAATCGGCTAATATAGGAAGCGAACCAATAATTTAGGTGAACAGCCCTTAACTAGGGTGTTTTGTTCTAGGAGGAATGTATGAAACGTAGGGATTTCTTAAAAGCCGCCAGTCTCGGCGCTGTGGCTGCCAGCACCGTCTACCAACCTGTTTATGGTCAAACCGCACCGCAATTGCGTTGGCGGCTTGCCTCGAGCTTCCCCAAGAGCTTAGATACGATTTTCGGGGCTGCCGATGTCTTTGCCGAACGGGTCAAAGAATTGACCGAAGGTCGTTTTCAGATTCGTACCAGTGCGGCTGGCGAAATTGTACCGGGCTTGCAAGTCCTCGATGCGGTGCAAGCGGGGACAGTCGAAGTTGGACACACCGCCGCTTACTATTACCTTGGTAAAAGCCCGTCCTTAGCCTTTGATACTGCCTTGCCGTTTGGCATGACCGCCCGTCAACAAAATGCGTGGTTGTACCACGGTGGCGGTATTGCTGCCATGCGTGGTGTTTTTGATGACTTTAATGCGGTCAATTTCCCCGGTGGGAACACGGGCGCTCAAATGGGTGGCTGGTGGCGCAAAGAAATTAAGTCTGTGGGCGACCTCAAAGGCTTAAAAATGCGTATCCCCGGCTTGGGCGGTCAAGTCATGACCCGCCTTGGTGTGGTGACGCAAACCATAGCTGGTGGCGATATTTACCCAGCTTTAGAGAAAGGCACAGTGGACGCAGCCGAGTGGGTCGGTCCATACGATGATGAAAAACTTGGGTTTTACAAAGTTGCACCAATTTGTTACTACCCCGGTTGGTGGGAACCAGGTCCTGGACTTTCTTTTATTATTAACAAAGACAAATGGCGTTCATTACCAAAGGATTACCAGAATGCCATTGAAACCGCTTCTGCCGAAGCCAATGTAGACATGATGGCACGCTACGATGCCCAAAATCCAGCCGCTTTCAAGCGCTTAAAAAGCCGTGGTGCAAAATTCATGCGTTTCAGCACCGCAATTCTACAAGCTGCCCAAAAATCTTCGATTGAACTCTTTGAAGAAACGGCTGCCAAAGATGCGACCTACAAAAAGATTTACGGCGAATGGAAAGCCTTCCGTGATGCGGCTTACGAGTGGAACGGCGTTGGCGAACTCGGTTACGAAGAATTTGCTTTCCGTCTTGGCAAGTAAATATATCCAATCCTAACGGGCGAGTTTATCCTCGCCCTTTTTTGTTTTCTCGAGTAAACTAAAGACTGTGAAACAAACACCGTGGCGAATCCGAGGTTTATTACTTTTTGTTTTTTTTGGAGTCATGGCAATTTTTGAATGCTTTGGTTTACTAGCAGGTTTTCAAAGCATTCCTGTTCAAGCCCAAAAACTAGGGCTGTCAGATTCCCTCGAGACGGTGCGCCGAGTGGTACTAGCCATTTGTGTGCTTGGTATAGCCGTCAACGCTGGCGCAACCGCCACGATGATTGGTCGGCGTTTACCCAGTTGGATACGCGCTTACTCGAGAATCACCGCCGTTTGGTACGGTTTGTACAGTCTTGCTTTGCTGATTTCAGCGCTTTTTATCACCGTTGGTTTACAGCAACGTTCGACCTTGGTTCTAGGATTTATGTATGCCCTATGCGCTGGCGTGTGCTTATTTGCTGGCACACAAACCGCTCTTGAACTCGAGGAAACCCAAACCCCTGCCCCAACCAAGCCCACATAAAAAGGTCTGGATATTGTCCCAGACCTTTAACCCTTTTACCTTTTAACCTATGTTCTTCCCCGCTCGAGCCATTCGCATATCGCCTATCCGACTGGCAAAGACCACCGCCGCAATAAAGCCAAAAGCAATGCCAATGCTGGTCAGCCATCCGAGGGCTGTACCGAATGCCCAATCAAAAACCACGGTGCTGGTCAGAATTGGGAAACTTGCAACAATGGCAGTGCCAATAATTTGTAGGAACACATAAGGAATCGCGCCGACGTAAATGTCATTGGATGATATTTCTGGTGGCGCACACCCTCGTAAGAAAAAGAGCGCAAATCCAAATGGTGGGTGCATAAAACTGGTTTGCATGTTGACTGAAATCATCACGCCAAACCAAACTGCGTCAATGCCAAGCGAATATGCCACAGGCGCAAGCAGTGGAATGACAATAAAACTAATTTCAAAGAACTCGAGAAAAAAAGCAAGGAAAAAACAGGCAAGGTTCGCCACAATCATAAAGCCAACCACACCACCGGGCAGGTTCTCAAAGAAACCCTCGAGCCATTCTGCCCCGCCGACCAGTTCAAAGACCAAGTTAAAGGCATTAGAACCCAATAAAATAAAGCAAACCAAAGCCGTGATTCGGGTTGCGCCTTCGACTGCTCCAATCAGCATTTTCATGTTAAAAGTTTTTTTCCACATCGTTAAGATGATTGCCCCAACTACACCCATCGCGCCGCCTTCGGTGGGTGTAGCAATCCCCATAAAGGTTGTGCCTAGCACCACAAAAATCAGAGCGATTGGTGGAACTGCCGAAACCATCGTTTTATTAAATAATGCCATGCCTTTATATTTAATTGCTTCTGGTGGCAAGGCTGGCACGTCGGCAGGTCGCCAAATGGTCAGTGCCAAAACATAAAGCATGTATAAACCAGTCAGCATAAAGCCCGGAATAAATGCGCCTTTGTACATATCGCCTACACTGACTTCTGGATAGCCAATTCGCAGTGCATCAGCAAGAACAATTAAGACCAAACTGGGCGGAATCACTTGGGTCAGGGTTGCCGAAGCTGCAATCGTTCCCGTAATCAGACGCTTGTTATAGCCGTACTTGAGCATAATTGGAATGCTAATCAGCGCCATTGAAACCACACTGGCAGCCACCACCCCTGTAATCGCCCCAAGAATCGCTCCGACCAAAATAACTGCGTAAGCAATCCCGCCTCGAGTTCGCCCAAAAAGCATCCCAATCGTCTCGAGCATGTCCTCAGCAAGCCCAGATTTATCTAAAATTGTTCCCATTAAGGTAAAAAACGGTATCGCCAGTAAATTCTGATTTTGAATAATTCCAAAAACCCGAAACTGCATACTCTCTAAAGCAATCCATTCAACACCCGGCGCACCTATTAACTGACCAATGGCAATCCAAAGCATCGAGATACCACCAAGCGTAAAGGCGACTGGGTAGCCAATCAGCAGTAAAATAATTAAACTAGCAAACATTGCCGGACCCATCCACTCCATTTAGAGTTCCTCCCTTGAGCTTTGAAAATGCCCCGGGGCATAGTCTTCATTGCCTAATAAATGGGCAATGCGTTTAATCAGTTCCGAGATACCTTGAATTAAGAGCAGCGCAAAAGCAATCGGGATAATCGTTTTAATGGGGTAATACGGCAAACCACCAGGGTCTGGGGAAATTTCTAAGGTCTGCCAAGATTTCTGGGCAAAATGAAAAGTGGTATAAGTCATAAACCCGTAAAAAGGTAAGAACGCCACAAAAAAACCAATCACATCCACCCAAGATTGGGTACGTGGTGAATACCTACCAAATAACAAATCTATTCGCACATGACCATTGCGTTTTAGCACATAAGACGCACCTAACAAGAACACAATGCCAAATATGTACCATTGCAATTCAATAAAGGTATTGCTGGCAAGCTGCCACTTAAAAATTCCACCAATCCAACGCACCATCGCGTTATAAGCAGCAATCAGCGACATCGCCAAGCACAACCAGTACATGGCAACACCAACCCATTCATTAAACCAATCAATGCCCTTGGAGATACGCAAGAAAAAACTCATCTCTCAACCCCTTTGTAGTTTAGATAACATCATTTTACCGAGTTTGCGTCTCCAATAGCAAACTTAGCGTCCTACAATTCAATTGTGTGATAGCCCTAAATTTTAAAAATCTTCAAAACGATCACGATGCACCACATAGACAACAATTAACGCCGTTGCCGTAGATAATAAACTCGAGGGACCATAACTAAAAAGTGGTAAAGTCAACCCCGTGAGTGGTGCAACCCCAATAGCAGCCCCAATGTTTTGCAGCACCTGAAAACCAAGTAAAGCCAAGACCCCACCAATTACTAAGCGGTCGGTGCTTTGTAGACATTCTCCGCCCAAGGCAGCTAAACGCCAAAAAAGAGCCACAAAGACCAGCATCAGCAATACCCCGCCAACAAACCCTTGTTCTTCTGCCCAAGGTGCAAAAATAAAATCGGTATGGTCGGCGGGAACAAAACCACCTTGGGATTGTGTTCCCTGGCGGTAGCCTTTACCGGACATGCCACCTGAACCAATCGCAATTCGGCTTTGAATGTACTGATACCCCTTGCCCCTCGAGTCGGCTTCGGGGTTTAAGAACATCGTTAGGCGTTCCTTATGAAAAGCCGATAAACGCGGTACAACCACGGTTGGAATTATTACCCCTAAAAACACCACTGCTAACAATAAATGCT
>JBEGTV010000259.1:0-4531 GCA_041179225.1 Deinococcota bacterium
CGACATATTTGTCAAAGGCAGACTTTGCCTCATCAATTAAAACCCGTAAGGTATTGGCATCAGCATCCACCACAGGATAAATGGTTTCTGCCACAACCCGCAAATATGGCAAAGGCAAAACACCCGTGATTTTGACCCGTTCAATCGGTTCAACCAGCACTTCAAGGGTTTGGTCTGGCATTCGCACCACTTGTTTAATTGCAGCTAAAGTACCAATGTCATACAACTCGCCAACACTTGGGTCGTCGGTGTTTTGGTCACGCTGCGTAAGTAAAATCACACGGCGGTCAGAGGCTTGGGCTTCTTCGACGCTACGACGCGACTTAGCACGTCCCACAGCAACGTTATGAGCGTTGCCTGGCATATATACAAAACTTCTTAGAGCAAGAACAGGTAATTCCCAGCGCATAATAATTCTCCTTTTGTTGGCGTTGGAATGCGCCGGCACGCTTCCTAGGCGGTGTCGAATGCCTCAGCATGCTTTAGAGTCGGTGATGCTGAACCGAAGACAAGTATAACAAGATTACAGAAGCAAACCACGCCTAAATCCGACATTTGAACCAAATGCCAAAAATACAAAAACTCGAGTCATAAACTTCATGCGGCGAAGCATACCCCTCGAGTCTAAGAAATATATGTATCCTGAGTGACTTTTAAGCGCTCTTCTTGAGTGCGTTAGACTCAAGTTGTATCAAATGATTCGTTGGCAACGTGTCCAATGGTGCATCTAAGTGTTTTGGCTCAATACTGAGGTTTTGTACTTGATCCGAAGGTAATTCAAACATGATTTCGGTCATCATTGGCTCGAGAACAGCTCGTAAACCTCGAGCGCCCGTACCACGCCCGATGGCTCTAGCAGCCACTTCTTTAAGAGTTTCAAGACTAAATTCGAGGTTGACTCCGGCTAACTTAAAGAGTTGCTTATACTGTTTAACCAGTGCGCCTTTTGGTTCGGTTAGAATCGAAATCAGAGCAGCTTCATCAAGGGTTCTGAGAGCAACCACCAAAGGTAAACGCCCTACAAATTCTGGAATCATGCCAAATTTAATCAAGTCTTCGGGGATAAACTCTACGGCACTGTTTTCATTAGCGGCAACCCGAGCAAACGAAACAATGTTTTGGTTTAAGCGGGCTTTAGCAATGGTTTCTAAGCCGTCAAATGCTCCGCCGCATATAAAGAGAATATTTTTGGTGTTGATTGTCACCAGTTCTGCTCCGGGGTGCTTGCGTCCACCTTGGGGCGGCACATTGGCTACTGTTCCCTCGAGTAGTTTAAGTAACGCTTGTTGCACACCCTCGCCAGAAACATCTCGGGTGATACTTGCCGATTCGGATTTTCTAGCAACTTTGTCTATTTCGTCTATATAAATGATGCCGCGTTCGGCTTTACCAACGTCCATGCCAGCTGCATGAAGTAAACGTACCAAAACATTTTCAACATCATCACCGACATAACCCGCTTCGGTTAAGGTAGTCGCATCGGCAATCGCAAATGGCACTTCAAGCATCTTAGCAACACTTTCAGCAATTAAGGTTTTTCCTGTGCCAGTCGAACCAATCAGTAAAATATTGGATTTTTGCAAATCGGCTTCTGGGTGCAGCAAACGTTGATAATGATTAAAAACCGCCACTGCTACTGCTTTTTTAGCCGCATCTTGTCCGATCACAAATTCATCCAAATGGCGTTTAATGCTTTTTGGTGTGGGTACATGCTCGAGAACAAACGGCTCGGACTTACTGGGTGAGGCTGGTTTGGCGGCTGTGAGCATTGCCGAAGCCTGAGCCACACATTCATTACAAATCCAAGCACTGCCACGCGGCGACTCGATTAAATGCTCGACTTCATGAGCGGCTTTACCACAAAAAGAACACCGAGCCATTAGGAATGCTCCTTTGGAGCAGGGTTGAAAGGTGAAACGCAGAAAAGGTGAAGCTTAAAAAAATTTAACCTTTTGACCTTTTGACCTTTTTGCCTAACGCCCTTAAAGCTCATCTGAGCCTCTTAAGGCATCGCCAATACTTTTAGGCATAATTTCAACCACTTCATCAATAAGACCATAGTCCTTAGCTGTATTAGGAGTCATAAAATTGTCGCGTTCCATGTCTCTCAAAAGTTTTTCGCTTGGTTGGTTGGTATGCTTAACATACAAACCAGTCAGAATATCGCGTAACGCCAGCACTTCTCTGGCTTGAACTTCTAAGTCAGGAGTATTGCCTCTAAAACCAGCACTGCCTTGGTGAATCATAATGCGGCTATTAGGCAAAGCAGTACGTCTACCTTTTGCACCTGCCATCAGCAGTACACTTCCCATGCTCATGGCAATACCAACACAAGTGGTACGAATTGGAGCGCGAACAAACTGCATGGTGTCATAAATAGCGAGACCAGCATAAACTTCTCCGCCGGGGCAATTTATAAACATTTGAATTTCGCGTTCAGGATTTTGAGAATCCAGTAAAAGCAGTTGGGCAACCACAGTATTTGCCATTTGGCTTTCGATGGGTGTACCAACAAAAATTATGCGGTCTTTGAGGAGTCTCGAGTAAATATCATAAACTCGTTCACCGCGTCCTGTTTGCTCAATCACATATGGGATTACAGACATAAATTGCATTGTACCGTTTTTTTGGGATGACGTTTGTATATGGATGGTAACTAGCGTTGATTTTGTCAGTGGTTAGCGTTGAGGCTGTCATTAGCGTTTATTCTGTCAGTGGAAGTCAAAGTGTAGTTTTAAGCTGCTATAGACGTAATTTACATGGAATTTTACCTAATTTTTATCGCCTATGCTGTCAGTGATTATTATGTAACACCCATAAAGCCTTGAAATTCAAGCTAAGCACTCTGTAATTCCTTATGTAAATCGGTTTCAATCAACTTAGAATAACCTAAGACGGCGATTATACACTTTCCAGCGCAAAAATTCCATTGTTTTTCAAAGATTATCTATGATACCAGATTAACTTAATCACTCTCGTTTGACCAAAAAACGGTCAAACTGTCGTTCAAGCGTTAATCTGGTTTTTTGCTACTCCTTTTAGTCGGTTAATCAGTCAAAATACACGACTGATTAACGCAACTTGGTATGAGATTCCAAAGACTTCAATCTTCGCTCCAGAAAAATGCTCTTGAGACAAAACATTCCAGTTGCCAATTATTGAACTGATGGAGTTTCGATCATCGCCCTAGCAAAATGCTGTTGAGACGTGGTGAAGATACAGACGGTCACAGCAATTTATACGAGTTTGGAATTTAGCGCCTGTTTTGTCAGTAAGGATCATAGGAATGTACTACCTCACTTTCACTTAAATGGAATCTACAATATCACTTTTACTCAATAATGTATTGGGTGTCGTTGTTTTAGGTATTGACAAGTTTTGGTGGATAAGCTAATCTACTAACACCTGTTACTAATTCGTGTTACTAAAACTCCGATCACACAAGGAGAAGGTTTTGATGAATCAACCTGCAACCATTGAGTCACGTATTGCACAAAATAAAAGAGCTTGGTGGGCAGCTTTTCTCACTCGAGAAGCACTCACTGGTTATGTGTTCATTCTTCCTGCAATGGTTGGTTTCGCCATTTTTTACCTATTCCCTACATTGCGTGGTTTGCAGATTAGTACCACCGATTGGAATTTACTGAGCGACCCAACTTCGGTGGGGTTGGACAATTACAAAACCATGTTTGAAGACCCTGTATTTTGGAATGCTCTGCGGGTTTCTGGGTTGTATGTGTTGTTGAATATTCCAATGCAAACCATCATTGGTTTGTTTTTAGCGGTAGCAATGGATCGCTTAACCCGTTCGATGTTTGTCCGGGCTGCTTTAATTGTACCGTACTTAATTTCTAATGTGATCGCAGCGATGGTCTGGATTTGGTTACTTGATCCATTTTTAGGAATAGTCAATGCTGGATTAACCTCTCTTGGTCTGCCTTACCAAGCCTTTTTTGGCACTCCCGAATTGGCATTGCCTTCGGTAGCTGGGGTAAATATCTGGCGACACATGGGTTTAACGGCACTGCTTTTTTATGCTGGCTTACAAGGCATTCCTCGAACGGTGTACGAGGCTGCCATGATTGATGGTGCAGATGAAGTCACAACATTTTGGCGCATTACCTTGCCGTTGTTACGCCCTGTAACAGTTTTTGTGTTGGTGACAAGCATTGTTGGGTCTTTTCAAATTTTTGACACGATTGCTGTGACCACTAACGGCGGACCTGTGGATGCTACGCGGTCTTTAGTATTTTACATTTATGACAATGCTTTTAAGTTCTTCAAAATGGGCTACGCCTCGGCACTTTCCATTACGCTTTTTGCGATTCTGATTTTCTTTTCAATTATTCAATTGCGTTTATTTCGTGCCGATCAATCCGATTTGTCTTAACAATCAATCCGATTTGTCTTAAGGGGGTGTTATGGAAACCAAAGTCTCGAGTGGTGCGGTTATGCGCTTTAATCTAGGGCGAGGTCTGGCGTGGGTGGCTCTGGCTGGCTTTATTTTCTTATCGGTTTTTCCAGTTTATTT
>JBEGTV010000260.1:0-4526 GCA_041179225.1 Deinococcota bacterium
TTCATACCCACAATGACCTCGAGATGGCAGTGGCAAATGCGCTGGTAGCGGTTCGTCATGGGGCAACCCAAGTCCAAGGCACAATTAACGGTGTCGGTGAGCGGGTTGGCAACATGAATTTAATTACCTTTATTGGTTTGATGCAGGCTAAACTTGGGGTAGCTTGTATTCCAGATTTAAGTAAACTAACCGAAATCAGTCGTTTTGTGGATGCCCGAGCCAACCGCACACCGCAAAATAATCAAGCACTGGTTGGCGCAAGTGCTTTTGCCCATAAAGGCGGAATGCACGCCAGCGCCGTTGCCAAAGACCCAAGTTTATACGAACACATGAACCCAGAAAGCCTTGGTAATCACCGCCGCATTCTCATGTCGGATTTGTCTGGACGAAGTAATTTAGTGGCAACCGCTAAACAGTACGGCATCGAACTGAGTGGCAAAGACCCGGCTGTGGCACAAGCTGTGGTTAAACTTAAGGAACTCGAGGATGAGGGGTTTACTTTTGAAGGGGCAGATGCCAGTGTGCTAATGCTACTGCGCCAAGCTCGCGGGCAACCAGAGTTCTTTAAGGTCAGTGTTTTTAGGGCGCAAATAGATTCTTTTGCCGAATTTGACACCGAAGCCGAAGCCAGTGTTCAAGTTTTTGTTGGCGAAACCCGTGAACACGCGGCTGCCCTTGGCGATGGTCCCGTCAACGCGCTTGATAAGGCACTGCGGGCGACACTCGAGCGGCATTACCCAACTTTACGAGAAGTTGAATTGCTCGATTATAAAATTCGGGTTCTCGAGGGTTCACAAGGTACGGCAGCGCGGGTGCGGGTGCTGATTACTTTTGGTGATGGTCAGAACCAATGGACGACTGTCGGGGCTGGGGTGAACAGCATCAAAGCCAGTTTTATTGCCCTGTGTGACGGACTGAGCTTTAAGTTGGTGCAAGACAAAATTGAGCCATTAGGACTCGAGAAAGCGGCAGTTGCAACTTTATAAGTAAAAATCGCGTATTGTAAAGCGATGCCACGAATTATTCTGATTGAATTTTTGATGTTTATTGGAGCGCTTGGTTTGACCTATTTGTTACGCCGAGCGCTTGGTAAACGTATTTCTGGTCCTCCCGTTATCTTGTGGTGCTTATTGTTTGCATTTCTGGGCGCTCAACTGATGGGATTTTTTCTGCGCCAAGTGGCACTCGACACCGATTTTATTGATTTATCAGGCGCAAATGTCTTTAGCTTAATGGGCATTGTGATTGTGCGATTCTGGGAAAATATCCTGATTGGTGGCGTGCTTGGTATGTTGGCTGCAAATTTTCCACTGCGTAAGCATAAAAAACCAAAACTCGAGGACACCCCGCCCAAGCTGTAAACGCCATACTGCCATTTGTGAACCTAACGGATTTTCTGCCCACCCAAGAAACCCTGTACTCGAGAATTGGGGCTGGGCGTTTGCGTGAAATTATTCAAGTGTTTTATGGGCTAGTCAAAGCTGAACCAAGTATTGCCGAGCTATTCCCAGATAATTTATCAGAAACCATGAACAAACAAGAAGCCTTTTTGACTGGTTTTTTAGGTGGTCCACCACTGTATCACCAGACGTATGGCAATCCGATGTTGCGTTATCGCCATGCCAAATTTGCCATCACGCCATCTCGAGCCAGAGCTTGGTTTAATTGTTTTACCGATGCCGTCAAAAGCGTTGCCCTCGAGCCGAGTTTAGAACAAGAACTGCTCGAGGCAGTGGCACGAACGGCTGGAGCAATGGTCAACGCACCAGAAGTAGTAAAGTAACGAGAGAGGTGAATCATGACTTGGCAAGAAATTATTAAACAACCGAGCCTCGCTAACTTACCCTATAAAATTGAAACCAATGAACGGGGGCAAGTGCTAATGAGTCCAACTATTTTTCTGCATGGTATTTACCAAGCCAGAATCGCCGAATTGCTGCGCCAGCATTTGGAAGGTATGACCAGTTTAGAAACTGCCATTGACACCAGTAAAGGCACAAAAGTACCAGACGTAACTTGGTTCTCAGAATCCTTTTTTCTATTGCACCGCGATGCCACAGATTTACCAGTTGCCCCACCAATTTGTGTTGAAGTGATTTCCAAAACCAATTCTAGTCGAGAAATTACTAGCAAACGAAAACTATACTTTGAACGTGGTGCTTTGGAAGTCTGGACTTGTAATCTCGAAGGGGCATTGCGTTTTTACAGTCCAGAACACGAACTCGAGCAGTCTTTACTTGCGCCTAGGTTTCCAAAACTGATTGAACTGACTCACAAAAAATTATAAATCTATATTCATCTCGAGCAAGGCTGGGCGTTCTGGGTTGCTTGCGATGTTGATGGCTGTACCAGATTCAGAGGCTTTTAAGATACTGTGCATCACTTCAAGAACATGAAACGCTAATTCGCCACTGGCTCGGTGAGGACGATTTTTGACAATTGCTTGTGCCATGTCTGCCAGTCCGACTCCCCTCGAGTTTTCGGCATACGGGCGGTCTATGCTTAAGTCGTGCCAATTCCCATTTCCCCACTCGCCTAAACCATCAGAGTGCCGTAGATTGCCAGAAAAATTATTCGGGTCATTGACCACCAACGCACCTTTTGATCCATAAATTTCGATGTTCTTATTTGTGCCTTTGACAGCATCAAAACTAATCGTCAGGGTCACCAAAACTCCACCTTGATGCTCGAGTAGGGCTGTCACATGGGTTGGAACATGAACTGTAAAAGTATTGCCCGCTTTATCGGCTCGAGTTGAACGGGTTTGGGCGGCAAAAGCTGATACACGCTTAACCGCGCCAAATAAATGCACCATTGCCGTGATGTAATACGGACCCATATCAAAAAGCGGACCTGCGCCAGCTTGATAGAAAAAACTTGGATTCGGATGCCACATGTCTGGTCCTGTGGCAACCATATGCAGACTCGCTCCGACGGGTTGCCCAATTCCACCTGCATCTATGAATGCCCGTGCCGTTTGTAAACCCGCTCCCAAAAAAGTATCTGGGGCGCAACCAATTCTTAAGTTCTTGGCTTTGGCTAATTCTAGCATTTGCCCCGCTTCTTCTAAAAAAGTGGCAAGCGGTTTTTCATTGTAAATATGCTTACCAGCTTCTAAGGCTTTGAGGGCAATTTCACCATGTGCGGCTGGAATGGTTAGGTTCAAAATAGCATCCGCGTCTGAACTAAAAACATCCTCGAGCGGCAAGGCTTTGACACCGTACTTAGCAGCTTGGGCAACTGAGCGTGAGAAATCTAAATCCGAAACATAAGCGATTTCAAAGGACTTAAAAAGTGCAGCGTTCTCGAGGTAGATACTTGAGATATTGCCACAACCAACAATTGCGATTTTCATAGCCAACAGCATAACAAAGTCTTAGAACTCAATGCCAATGGTGTCACTTAAAATCTGCTCCGAGGGCAAAATCGCTTGGTTTTAAGCCCAATTCTGGGAAATCTGGTGGCATATCGTCAAAAAGCCAACGCTCTTGTAGGACTCGGGCGGCTGAGCCTGCGACACTTTGCACATGCTCGAGCCAATCTGCATTGCTGGCATTGGCAAATTTATACTTTTCTAAAAAACCACGCACTAATTTCCAGAACGCATCATCACTAATTGTTAAGCGCAGTGCATGAAGCGTGGTTGCCCCTCGAGAATACACGCCCCAATTAAACAAATTATCGGTTGCACCAAGTTTACCCGGTGGAGTCACTACACCCCAATTGGCAGTTAAGTTTGGCGTTTGACCTCCTGTCATAGCAATCACTTCAAAAAGGTTCTTATACACAAACACCAATTGATCAAACGGTAATTTACCAATGGCAGTAATAAATTCTATTCTACCCAAACCTTCAGGTGGAACTTTTTCCAGCAAGTCGGCTCGAATCATTGCTGGTAGATTAGGAAACAATAAATCCAGTGCTGTAGACAGTTTTTCCTTTGTGAGTGGTGTATATCCCAACCTTGCTAACATTTCAGACATAAGACGACCTTTTGTGTACTTACGAATCAAACGTCCATGCACAGCAGTTGGATAAAAGTCTTTAATTTGGTCTTCGATGTACCTTAAACCAAGTAAATCAGGATAACGGTAATCCGAGTAAACCCAACCAAGATATGTTGCAAACCCTTCATGGATAAACATGTCACTGTGATTCTTAAAAGTCACCAAAGCACCAAACCACTGATGGGCAAATTCGTGGGCAACCACTTCGGTACTGGCGACTAAATTATCACCAGACCAACTGAGCGGCAAAGTCACCAAGGTTTGGGTCTCGAGGGCAAAACCAAGATTGTTATCCGAAGTCAGCACACCCGCTTCCTTAAATGGATAGGGTGTTAGTTTTTCGCTAAAAAACCCAATAATCCGACCCGTTTCAGAAATGGCTGACCGCATCACCGCACTCGTATTCGGGGCAAGGTAATGGCGAATGCGAACCTCACCCACTTTTTCTTCCTGCTCGAGTTTCCAATTTCCGACTGCCATGACCACAAAGTAAGTAGCGGTTGGTGTAGCAATACGGTA
>JBEGTV010000261.1:0-4519 GCA_041179225.1 Deinococcota bacterium
GGATGCGGCAACAGGCAATGCTCACGCTGCATTGGCGGCTTATTTGGCAGCTAATCAGTTTTTTGATAATGGTAAACGTTCATTTAGTGGCGCTCAGGGTTATGCAATAAATAAACCATCACGTCTCGAGGTCAAGTGTGTAGTACAAGATAATCTGGTTTCGAGTGTTTGGATTGGTGGCAAAGCTGTGGAAGTGAAAATGTGATTGCACCTCGAATAGAACGCTTTTGGCTTAATCTAAAGAATCAATCATTGAGTTATACACATTTAGAAATCACCAAAAGTTCTTCTCTACCTGTTGGGTTTTATCTCGATCAACACCGTATAAAATTAGGAAATAGTGCAACTGTTTTTCGGCAAGCAAAAGCTGCCCTAAAGTCATGGAAAGCCCATCAATCGAGTTGGATTCAGGCATATCCAATCAGCACACCGCTCGAAATTGGACAGAACGTTGTTATAGCTGTGGGCATTGCCAAATTACAATTACTTTCGGGATGTCGGATTATTTACGTCGTGGATGAACCCAGAATGTTTGGTTTCGCATACGGCACTTTGCAGCAGCATCCCGCTTGCGGTGAAGAGCGTTTTTTGCTTGAGTGGCTCGAGGATGACAGCGTGGTTTTTAGTTTATACGCTGTTTCAAAACCTGCTAATTGGTTTTATAGGCTTGCAGCACCAATCACCCGAAGGATTCAGTTTTTAGCTTCTCAAGCCTATCTGCAAGCCATGTACAAGGCGGTTCAATTGTGAAATATTACGATGTCTTCAAAGCCGAGTCCAATGGCGGCAAGCGTTTTGCTGTTATCAACGAACCTCTACCTGAATCAGTCATGCCTGAAATTTCTGTCTCGAGCCAAGCCCCGATTACAGTTTTCATAACCAATCCTGTTGGGTCAAGACTTGCTTCGCCTAGGTATGCGAAAGCCCATAGTATTGTCTCTGTGCGTTTTTTCACCAATTCAGGCAAAGAAAAACTCGAGTCTGATTCTGGCGCGTTGGTGGTGGCGTTTCACCTTGGGCAAAGTTGCACTGTGCAAATGCAAGCCGGTAATCTCGAGGTGATGCTTGAAGATGGGTATGTCTGGGCGGCGCAGCCAGACACACATATTTTGCCTTGTCCGTCGGATTCTAAAATTTGGCTCGAGGCGCTAAATTTACGCAGCTCTGACCTTGAAACTGATTTAGCTATTTTGTGCGCTGGGACTTTAGATAAACACAATTTGATTGTGCCAATTAAAGAATCCGCCCTCGAGTTTAGCCCAAATTTTGAGGCTTTAGCTCTGCTCTTAAAAACCCATCACCTCAATGGTTGCATAGTCGTGTCGTTCACCTCGAGCCGAAGCAACCTCGAGTATCGTTTTTTTGCGCCACACAAGGGTTTACTCGAGGATAACGCGGGTTCGTTTAGTTTAGCCAGTTTATGTGGCTATAAAGCGGCGCATATGCCGAGCGGTGTGCATGACCTGATTGCGGCGCAGGGTTTCCAAATGGGTAAACCCTCCGAGCTTCGGGTGCGTTTTATGTCTAGGGATAGCATGGCGCTTGCTGTTCGGGTTGGTGGACAAGTAGAGTCTGTGTTATGAGCTTAAAAGAAACGTTTGATTTGCTGCTTCGGGCTTTGAATTCTCAAGATGGGGATGTTCTCGAAGATTTAATCGCCGAAAATTTTCGTTTTACCAGTACCGTAGCGCGGCATCAGAATAAGGGGCAGCGAATTAAGGGGATTCTCAAAAATCCTGTGTTTACCAGTTTGCAATTTCGCAATATCGAATTTGAGATGCTTGAACATGTCTGTTTGGTCTTTTGTGAGTTTCAGTATCCGGGCAATCAAGATTCGAGTTTGTGGTTTGGGCGCTCTACTTTTGTCTTTACCCGTATTGGTGAATTATGGAAATTAGTAGCCCAGCACAACAGCCATGTCTCAGAATAAGGCTTGACACGAACATCGAAAAGCGTAAACTAAATCACCATGAATTTGCAATTGGCAATCTCGAGAAGCATGATATTCCCTCTGCCACCTAAAATAAATGGCATGTGGATTAGTTGTGATTCTCAACCGACTTGGGCTTGGTTGCAATTGGAAGCCAGTAAAATAAAAATTGGTGTGGCTGGTATGGTTATTGATGGCATGGTGCAACGACATGGTTCGGTTCTAACCATTCGGCTCGAGGGCAGCAAGCCTTTGGTGGCGTATGCTTCGATGGAAAATGGTGTTCTGGAACTCGAGTTCGTGACCACAAAAATGAGTTTTACCAAGAATCCCAGTCTCGAGTTTGACTCAGATTAAGCTATGCTTTAACAATGCGACTTTCCAACACCGACATCTATGCGTTTAAGGCATTAGCGTACTTAGGTTTACAACATCCAAACGAATGGATTCATGGCGATACTATTGCCGAAGCCACCCATGTTCCAAAACCTTACCTTGTGCGCTTACTAGCCGCCTTAGCAGGACAGGGTATCGTCATTGCTAAAAAGGGGGCTGGTGGTGGTTACGCTCTCGCAAAACCAGCCTTAGAGATTCCATTATCCCATGTGCTTCGAGCCATAGATGGACCTGTAGCCGCCCTTTCGTGTGCTTCACGTAACTGGCATAAACCGTGTCTCGAGGAGGCGCGTTGTCATGCCAGAAGCAGAATTTGGATTCGAGTACGGGATGCAATTCTAGCAGTTCTCGAGGACACCAGTGTTGCCGATTTGGTCGAAGATGCTAAAATTGGAGTGGATTATGTGCATTGCTTAGAGCATTTGTTGCGTCCCACAGATTTTGGGGTTGGAAAGCGTTAAAGGTGGCTTCTGCACACACTTAATTGAATTACTAGTTAATCCCACAGACTCAAAACTGATATAGGCAACATTGCACATCATCGGCTGGAATAAGACAACAGAGTGTCGGGTGACCAATAGTGTTTCGCTCTGAATGGCTTTTTTGACCAATTCAGATAAATTGGCTCGGGCTTGCTTGAGTTTCCAAAGGTTTGCCATATACACCTCTTTCTGTACAGTGTTTTAGCATTTCTTGAGATTTTCTGCTCAGAATATGGATTTCCAGAAGAAGGAGGCAAACATGTTATGTTTGCCTCCTTCTTTCCTAAATATTAGACTTTGATTGATCTTGCACTAGCCGTGCGTTTATAACGCTGCCAATTTTTTGCGTGTTCACAGGTTTTACACTAGATTGATTCAAAAAACATTACACTTGTATTTTTATGATTACTTTAATAATTCAATTACATAACTCACGAGGTAAATTGAATTATGAGAGAGCGCCGATGATACGCATTGGCTTCTACTTAGTTGCAGTCAGCATCTCTAAGCTCTCGAGTAAATTGAACTGCATCTTGATCCAATGGATAAATGCCAACAAATTGCATGTAATCAACGTCATGTTCGTCAGTTATTTGGGTTTCTTTGGTCTGTGCGACTCCTAACCCCTCGTCAAGCAGCTTTGCCAATTCTTCTATCCTTCCGCCTCGCTCCTCGAGAAGACGACAAAACTCTTCTTCGTTGATTGAACGCACCAAATCATCCCTGTCAAAAATCATCATCGCATACAACCTTGGTTCTGGAGCAAAGGTTGTATCGCTGCTCGAAAATGCAATTAAGTCATAATCAAGGTCAGCCCTTTCCCGAAGCGCTACAAGCCATTTTCCATAAAGGAAGAAACGTGTATTTTTTGGTAGCTTTGTCATCATTCCTACCTCTTTTGAGTTAAAGGCTGCTGTAACAACATCCCGACTAAATTCCAAGCACCACCAATGCTCAGAAAAACAACTACTAATGCTCCCCAACTTGGTAATTGCAGCATTGAAGCCAAATGGAATCCATAAATCCCAGAAACCAGCATCAAATACCAGCCCATTGGAAATCGAGGAAAAACCTTGTGAATGACCCCGAAATACCTCCCACACCTTTGGTCAAGCGACCAAAGTACAACAGCAAAAACCAAAATACCTAAACTCAACCTTGCAAAAGCAGCACACTGCCAAACCAGTCCAAAACCCAATGCCCCAGCAATTGCTGCAAGGAACACCATTTCCAGATGACCATATTACCTCACATAGCCTCTTTTATTGCCTAGAAGCACCATATTGCTCGCGTAATCGGTGATTCTCGAGGGTCAGTTTGCCAAGTAAACGTTCATATAGGATTTCTTGGGCTTTTAACCGCTCGAGTTGTTTTTGTAGATTCAAATTCTCGGTCTCGAGTAAACCAGATTGTTGTTCTGAACTGACAAAGGCATCATTGCCAAAGCGTTCGTATAAAGCTCGCCAAGAAAATAAGGTGGAGGCTAGAATTTTATATTCTCGAGCAACAGCACTTGGTCGTTTGTGTTGTTCGATGACTTCTTTGACCATTCTGAGCTTAAATTCTGGAGTGTATAACTTTTTATCTAAGTACACGTCAAAACTCTAAACACGAATCGGTTTTCGTGTTTCTCAAGTAACCGATCAAAAATAAGTCCACGCAAAAAATCCAATCCAACACGAAATAAACTCTGTTCAAAACGACCATGCGA
>JBEGTV010000262.1:0-4504 GCA_041179225.1 Deinococcota bacterium
AAGCGGACTCGAGCCGTTGCGTCCTTTTCAGGATGTCGGTCAACTGATTGACCAAAGTTCAAAAATTTTCTCGAGTTTATCCCCATATTTTGGCGAGATGTTCGACACCATGCGCCAAAAGAACTTGGATTTAGACAGCCGTAAAGGAAAAGGACCCGGCGGATTCTGCGACTTTTTTAATCAAAGCGGAGAAGCCTATATTTTTATGAACGCGGTCGGCACACAAGATGATATTCAAACGCTTTTTCACGAAGGCGGACATGCTTTTCATGCCTTAGAAAGCCACAAGCATCAAAAACTGATTTGGAATTACCACGGACCAATGGAATTTAACGAAGTTGCCAGCATGGGTATGGAAATGCTGGCAATGCCATACTTAGAACAGTCCAAAGGTGGGATGTACACCGCTTTGGATGCCAAACGCGCTCGGAGTGATCATCTTTTTGATGCGGCGGTGGTGTTTTTGCCGTACATGGCGTGTGTGGATGCTTTCCAGCACTGGTTGTATGTGGATGCGCCCGAGGATGTTGGCATAGCCACGATCAATGCAAAATGGGCAGAACTTTACTCGAGTTTCTTACCGCACCTAGATTTTAGTGGCATCGAAGATGGAATGGCATTTCGTTGGCAACGCCAAAGCCATATTTTCACTTCGCCATTTTATTACATTGAATACGGCATTGCCCAAGTCGGTGCATTACAAGTTTGGCAGAATGCGCTCGAGAATGAAACAATGGCAGTGCAGAAATACCGCCAAGCGCTGCAAATGGGTGGTACAAAAGGCTTAAAAGAACTGTTTGAAACAGCAGGGCTGACCTTGCGGTTTGACTCGAGCCACTTAGCGAGTTTAATGCAGTTGGTTGAAGCTGCCCTCGAGTGATGCAGGTACGCGAGTCGGTTTTCTAAATTCAATATCCTCGGGTTCGCCACCATCTTCACGCACCACTAAATTTGGGTTCTGAGCGCGTAAAAATTCCACAATTCCCCAAACCAAATCATCGGGTGTACTGGCAGCACTGGTAATGCCTACGGCTTTCACACCCTCGAGCCATTCGGCTTTGATGTCATCAGCGCTGTCCACACGGTACGCCTCGGCGGTGATTTCTTCGGCGAGTTCAACAAGGCGCATACCATTACTCGAGGTCAGGCTCGAGACGACCAAGAACAAATCCACTTGTGGCGCAATGACTTTGACGGCTGCCTGACGGTTTTTGGTGGCATAACACAAGTCGCTTCTCGAGGGAATGGTCAGGTTCGGGAAGCGTTTTTTGAGAATATCCACGGTTTTATCGGTGTCATCCACGCTTAAGGTCGTTTGGGTCAGCACAATGCACTTGTCTGGGTCTGGGACTTGTACTGTATGCGGGTCTTGCATTTTAGGGTCAGCTTTGCGGTTTCCCACGACATTGACCAGAATGGTGCTTTCTGGAGCTTCGCCAAATGTTCCAATAATTTCTTGGTGCTGACTCGAGTCGCCAATCAGTAAAATGCTGTACCCCATACCAGCAAATCGTTTGGATTCAGAATGAACTTTTGTGACCAGTGGACAAGTCGCATCCAGTGTCGTCAGACCGCGTTTATTCGCTTCCTCGCGTACCTTTGGCGAAATACCATGAGCGCTAAAGACCACAGTTTGTCCCTGCCCGCTCATCCCCTCGAGTTCGGCTAAATCCTCAACAAAACGCACATTATGTTCTGCCTCTAAACGCTTTACCACTGTTTGATTATGAACTATCGCGTGATAGGCAACAATATCGCCTTCATTGCTGGCTTTGTTCTGTTCGGCAGCATCTTTTAAGGCATCTATTGCCATGACCACACCAGCACAGTAACCACGCGGACGAGCCAGAATTACAGTCTCTATCATGGTTTTAGAATAACGTTTCTTTTTTAGGCAGGTGTCTCGAGTGAGCCAAACCAAGCTCTTGATTTTTCAAAAAAATAGTGCTACATTCTGAGTTAGTTCACAATCTAAATTAACTAACTCAGGAGATTGACATGATAGTCAAAGGCGATCCAAGCGCACTCAGAACCATGAACCGCACGAGCATCTTGCGTATTTTGCGGCGTGTTGGACCAATTAGCCGCACGCAACTTGCTGAGCTAACTGGTTTGAGTCCAGCTTCGGTCAGTGGGGTCACAGCCGAACTGATTGCCGAAAAACTTCTGGTCGAACAAAGTATTGGTGAAGCTGGCTCGAGTGGTGGAAGACGACCTATTTTTATTAACATTGATTACTCGGCACACTTTGCGATTGGCTTAAAACTCTCCGAGCATCGTCTCGAGGGCGTACTGACCGATTTATCCTTGAAAGTCCTGACCCACATCACCGAAGACCTGACCGAACATGAACCAACTCGGGTAGCGGCACAAATAGCCGCCCTATGCAAAAAATTATATAAACGTGCCAAAGTTTCACCCGACGACCTGATTGGTGTTGGTATTGGGCTTTCGGGTGTGATTGACGCAGTAAATGGTATCGCGGTTCATGCGCCTTTATTGGGTTGGAAACAAATAAAAATAGCCGAGATGGTCAGTCAAAAAACCAATTTACCAAGCTGGATAGACAACGATGTCAATTCTTTTGCCGCCGCCGAACGGCTTTTTGGTCATGCCAAACACGCCAATAGTTTTATTGCCATTGCCATCGGGCGTGGTCTTGGTGCAGCCATCATTTGCAACGGCGAAATTCACCGTGGGCGCGATGGTGGGGCTGGCGAATTTGGGCATAATAAAATTTTGCTTAACGGACGGACTTGCAGTTGTGGCAGACAAGGTTGTTTGGAAGCCTACACCACCCAACCAGCGCTTTTGGGACTTTTCCTCGAGCAGTTCCCAGAACACCAAGGGATAAGCATTCCAGATTTGGTACAACTGGCAAATGCACAACACCAAGGCGCGATTTCTGTACTCGAGACGGCAGGGGCTTTACTCGGGCAGCATATTTCTTATTTGGTCAATGCTTTTAATCCAGAACTGATTGTCTTTGGTGGCGAAGGTGCAGAACTCGGCGATGCCTTTTTTGAACCGATGCGCCAAAGTTTGCGTGGTCTAGCCTTCGATGGTTTAGCGACTGAATTACCCTTAATTGTTGTGCCGTGGGCAAATGATGATTTTACACCGTGGGCGCAAGGTGCAGCCAGTTTGGCAGTCCAACACGCTTTTGATACAGGAGTGCTACTTAAAAACGCTTAGACCTTAAGACTCAAATCCGATTCTCGAGTACGAAATAATCGTAACTCGCTTTAGAAAATACGCCCCGCAACCCTTCGCCTTCATTCTATTAGGAGACTCAATCATGAACAAAAAAATCCGCTATACCGCCCTCGCTGCTCTTGCTGTACTTGCGCCAATTGGTTTAATGGCAGAAGCCCAAAGTAAAAGAGTCGTGTTTTTATCGGTTCAAACTGCCACTGAAGGCTTTACTGGTGTGATTGGTAAACTGGCTGCCGAGTACAGCAAACAAAACACCAATGTGGCATATGAATACCAAAATGCACCACAAGCCGACCTTGCCCAAAAATTGCAATTATTGACTGCCAGTAACAGCCTACCGACCATGTACAATGTGGCAGAACCAAGCCTGCTGATGCAGTTAGCCGAAAAAGGACAAGCTGCCGACATCGAAGAATTATTTAAGCAATACGGGATTTTTGATAAACTTAACCCTGCGGCGGTGGCGTTGCAAAAGTCAATCACAGGTGGAAAATTATTGGGGCTACCACTCGAGTTAAACATCGAAGGCATCTGGTACAACAAAAAACTCTTTGCTGATAACGGCATCAAAGAACCGACCACATGGGACGCAATGATGGCAGCCGCCGCCAAGTTCAAAACGGCTGGAATTCAACCCTTTGCTGCTAGTGGCGAACAAAAATGGCCCATCACCCGTTTAATTAACGGTTATGTTGCCCGTAAGTACGGCGCAGATGCAATGGCTCGAGTTGCCAAAGGCGAATTAAAAGTCACCGATGCTGGATTTGTCGAAGCCGCTAGAGCCGTTCAGGAGATGGGTAAAAAAGGCTACTTTGGGGCGGGAGTCAATACCCTTGACTACGGTAGCGCTCAGGATTTATTCCTCCAAGGTAAAGCCGCCATGTTTTACATGGGTTCTTGGGCATTGGGCAGCTTAAACGACCCGAAGCAAAATAAAATCGGCGCGGAAAACGTTGGTTTCTTTAACTTCCCAACCGTGCGCGGCGGCAAGGGTACACGCAATGAATGGTCGTTAAATACGGGTATTGCCACTGCAATTAACCCAAAGCAAAACGATGCTGCGCTGGGTGCATGGCTCAAGTATGTTTTTAGCAACTACGGCGAACGCGCCCTGACCGACAACGGACAGATTTCTGGTTTTAAGGTCGCTAAACTCCCCGCTAACTTACCAGCTTTAACCAAAGCAACCTTGGCTAAACTTGGTGCAGCCAAGAATGCCTACTTGTGGTTTGAAGCAAAATTTAGCAACAAGGCATCCTCGGTCGCTGGTGACAATGTGCAACTTTTG
>JBEGTV010000263.1:0-4493 GCA_041179225.1 Deinococcota bacterium
TCCTAACAATCGTTTGTTTTTTAATTATTTAAGCCTAAGGAGAAACATGCACAGTGACTCAACTCGCGCCACTCCCCTTGAGACCCAAGGATTTTCGCCAAAAGCCATCCATTACAATCTTCCAACCACTCGTCTGATAGAAGAAGCTGTGCGCCGCTCTGAGGGTTGGCTCTCGAGATTTGGAGCTTTTATTGCCCATACTGGACAACACACTGGACGCAGTGCCAAAGACAAATTTGTGGTTCGTGGTCCAATTTTTGGCGCAGAAATCTGGTGGGCAAGTCCGTACCAACAAGAACTCGAAGAAAGCAAATTTGAAGCGCTGCACCACGATGTGCTAAATCATTACCAAAACCAAGAAGCTTTTGTGCTTGACTGCTTTGCTGGGGCAGACACCCGTTACCGCCTTGGGGTGCGAGTGGTAACAGAAAACGCTTGGCATAATCATTTTGCCAGAAATTTATTTATCCCTTGCCCTCATGCCGAAACGCCGCTTTTTACACCAAGTTTTACGGTGATTAGCGCTCCAAGTTTCAAAGCCAATTCAGAGCGCCATGGCTCGAGGTCTGAAACTCAAATTGCGATTTCATTAAAACGCAAACTGGTGATTATTGTTGGCACAAGCTACGCGGGTGAAATCAAAAAAAGTATTTTTACAGTCCTGAATCATCTGTTGCCAGCCGGTAATGTCATGCCCATGCACTGCTCGGCAAACATCGGCAAAACCGAAGATGTGGCACTCTTTTTTGGTATGAGCGGCACAGGCAAAACCACCCTCTCGGCAGACCCAGAACGCGACCTAATCGGCGATGACGAACATGGCTGGTCGGATACGGGTGTCTTTAATTTTGAAGGTGGTTGTTACGCCAAAGTGATTAAATTAAACCCAGAAGCCGAACCACAAATTTATAAAACCACCCGCACTTTTGGCACAGTTCTCGAGAATGTGGTCTTTGACATGCAAACCCGTGAACTCGACTTAAATTCTGATTCTCTGACCGAAAATACCCGAGCCGCTTACCCACTCACCCAACTCGAGAATGCACGTTTGCCCAGTCTTGGCGGACACCCCAAGCACATAATCTTTTTAGCTGCCGATGCTTTTGGGGTACTGCCACCGATCTCTAAACTGACTCCAGAACAAGCGATGTATTACTTCTTAAATGGGTATACAGCTAAAGTGGCTGGAACAGAAAAAGGCATTACCGAACCGCAAGCCAGTTTTGAAACGGCTTTTGGAGCGCCATTTTTAACCAGAGAACCACACATTTACGCCGATCTGCTGCGTGAGAAAATCGAAGAACATCACACCCAAGTCTGGTTGGTCAACACAGGTTGGGTTGGAGGGGCTTACGGTACTGGCACACGCATCAGCATCAGACATACTCGAGCCATGATTCGGGCAGCACTAAGCGGGCAACTCGAGAATTCCCCCACTGTCCAACACCCAATTTTTAACTTGGCAATGCCGCTTGAGATTTTAGGCGTACCTAGCCATGTGCTAAACCCAAAAGAAGCATGGGAAGACGGAGATGAGTACGATACCCAAGCCAAGAAACTGGCGTTGATGTTTGCCAAGAATTTTAAGCAATTTGAGAATCGTGTTAGCCCAGAAGTGTTGCTGGTAGCGCCAAAAATCAATGCTGACTAAAAAGCAAGTATTCACCTAAAAAGTAAAAATCGAGCGTCCCGCGCCAAAGACACCATGTACCTGTAATTTGTATAGGTTCGTTGGTGTTGTGCAAAAATAACCAGACTGTGCATTGATCATTCAAAAACTCGATTTTACCACTGACAGTAACTCCAGATTTAAGCTCGACCAAAACCAGACCACCATGCAGAATCTCAAACCGATGCCAAATCTGTTGGCGATTAACTGCATACCAAACCCCAAGCAGCGTATTTGGAAATGACATATGGTTCGCCATTTGGTATACCAATTGGGAGTTGTGGTTCTGGTTTATTGATTTAAGAATAACGGTTGACATCCTAAAGACAATCGTAAGCGTTCACGAAAGCCATGTCACCCATCTCGAGATTAGGAAAAATTGTAATTTGCACTACATTATTTAGAAATCCCACCACGCCAAAAGCCATGAATAAACATTTCTTGGGTAATTACGCCATGTACTGTATCGCCATCAGCAATAATCACAAAAGGATGTTTAGACAACAAACCCCGCAATTCAGTCACAGCTACATCACCACTGGCTTTTGGTACACTGCCCCACTCGAGAGACCGGTCTCGCAAGCCATCAAATAAACCGATCGCTTTGCCATTCTCGCGCAGCACCGCGATACTTTGTCCCATCTCGAGCGAACTTGGCGAGAACTCCTCGAGTTTTTGAGCAAATAACCGTGCAGCCGGCGGGGTTTCTAAACCAAAAGAAAGTAAAGTGCTGATTGGTAAAGAAAAAAACTGGCGCGTCCAAAGCAGCCCATAAGAAAAAACACAGACAAAAGCCAGCAACTCGAGCAAGCCGCCAAGGTTGATGTCCTCAAACCCAGCCCGACCTGCACTGCCAAACAACAAGTGCATGAGGTAGGCTGATAACATTCCTGCAAAAACAGATATGCAAAAAGCACCAATGGCTGTCAGGCGCACGGTTTGTGGCGTTCTAAGCGGCGGCGCAGCCCCACGCGGCGAGGATTCTCGAGAAACAGAAGGGTTCATGCCTTATTCTGCACTATTTTTTGACATTTATATGTGGCATACGCCCTAAATACAATGGCTTACCTTGAGACAGTCTTAAGAATTTGTCAAAACTAATTCACAGCCCTTGGGTCAAGCACATCACGCAGACCATCACCGAGTAAATTATAACCAAGTACCGAAACCAAAATTGCCAGCCCCGGAAAAATCGTTGTCCAAGGGGCAGAGTCCCAGTATGCGCCCCTGAAGGCATCAGCAATCATTGTTCCCCATTCGGGGGTTGGTGGTTGCGCCCCAAGCCCCAGAAAGCCCAAGCCTGCTGTCTCGAGGGTCGCCGTGGCAATAGACAAGGTGGCTTGCACCAACAATGGCGTTAAGGCATTTGGTACAAGATGCTTAAACAGCACCCGCAAACGATTCGCGCCAAGAGCATTGGCAGCTTGGACGTACTCGAGGTCACGTAAACCCAGCACACTGCCACGAGCCAGACGAATATAAACTGGAATTTGAACAATGCTAATGGCTAATAAAGTTGTCTCGAGACTTGGCTTGGGACTAATTGCCACAATGCCAATAGCGAGCAGCGTACTTGGAAACGCCAGCATTAAATCAGTAATCCAGCCCAGAATTGTATCCAACCAGCCACCCAGAAACCCAGCCACAAAGCCTAAGAAACTACCTATAATCAGGGCGACAGACACCGAAATGACCCCGACCCGCAAACTGATTTGCGCCCCATGCCAAACCCGCACCGCAATGTCACGCCCTAAGTCGTCTGTTCCCATCAGATGCTGCACACTTGGCGGCTGGAATTTTTCGGATAAATTGCCGTCCATACTGGCATCATAAGGACGCAAAACAGGCGCAAGCAGTGCCAACGCCACAAACAGAATCGTTAGGACTAAACCAAATTTACCCGGAGCAGACTTAGCGAACCGACGACGGATAATCGAAAAAGGCGTTTCTATTTTTGCGGCTGAGACCATTTTTTGCTCCTAGCTTTTAGCTCCTAGCTCCTGGCTAAAAACACAAAGCTCTTGTTGACTTGGGGAATACTAAATGACTTTTCAAACTTTTTAGAACAACTCAGAACCCAAAAATAAGCTAATAACCATCTGCTACTAACTAGAAGCTACCTATACTGAATTCTTGGATCAAAAAGCGCATAACTCATGTCCACCATGAGATTTACCACCACAAAAACAAAACTAACCAACAACACACCGCTTTGAATGACTGGGTAATCGCGTTGCGAAATGCCTTCGTAAATCCAAGACCCAATACCGCTCCAAGCAAAAATAGATTCAGTTAGAACTGCACCACTCAATAAACCACCAAAAGATAAACCAACCACGGTGATGACGGGCAGCATAGCGTTACGAAGGGCATGTTTCCAAATCACTGAGCGCTGCACTAAGCCTTTTGCCCTTGCTGTCCGAACATAATCTTGCGAAAGCACTTCAACCATGCTCGAGCGGGTCATACGGGCAATAATCGCCATTGGAATTGTGCCGAGTGCCACGGCGGGCATCACCAAGTGCAGCATCGCATCCCAAACAATGGCTGGGTTAAGGCGCAGAATTCCGTCTAGGACAAGCATATTGGTGATAGGCACAAAACTAAAAGAAAGAATATCATCCATTCGTGCCGAAGGCGGGAAAATTTTAGTGGAAATCGAAAAAATGTATTTCATAATCATGCCAAGCCAAAAAACAGGCATTGAGACACCAATTAAAGCAATTGCCATGGCAATGTTATCCACACTGCTGTTGCGTCGCACGGCGGCTAGAATACCGAGCGGCACACCCACAAGAAGCGCAAATAGCATGGCGGCGAGGCA
>JBEGTV010000264.1:0-4479 GCA_041179225.1 Deinococcota bacterium
CACCGAGGCTTTACGTTCATCAAGTGGCAACAGAGATTGCCGCACACCAAAGCGTTCAGGAAAGAAAAAGGCTTGGAACGCCGCATCAAAAATTACTATGTCCTCAAATTTAGCGCACAACACCACCCGCAACGCCGACTGAAACAAGACTTGACTCTGCCAAACACCGACAATCTCGAGCGAACGCAACGCATCCAAAACTTCACCAACACCAATTTTGAATTGATGATCAGAGCGAAGAATTTCGGTAAAAGCAGTAATTTTCTCGAGCAGTGACATGTTTTCTTATGAGACGAGGCACGCCTCGTTAGTACAATGAAGGGCTAGCGAATCGTGACCGTGCCAATTCCAAAATCAGTCTCGAGCGGTTTAGTCTGCCCAATCTGATTATTCCAAATTTTTTCAAGCGCCGAAAGATTATTTTCGAGTAACACCCAATCCTCTCGAGCTTTGAGAATACAACCCCTAGTTAAAAGTACAGTTTGGGCATCAAGGGCATCATGATGTAAATTCATTAAGGCAAGCGCCCAATCAAGGGTTTCAGCCACCCCCGGCACTTTATGGAACGGTAAGCGCCGCAAAGCCTCCATTAAATTCGCAATCTGCAACGCCAATTGATCATTGATACTTGGTAAACGCGCCCTTAGAATCTCAAGTTCTTGTACCACGGTTGGATACGACTGCCACAAATACAAACAACGCCGCCGCAACGCATCAGACAATTCCCTTGAGCGGTTAGAGGTGAGAATCACTCGGGGACGATGCCTAGCTTTAACTGTACCGAGTTCAGGGATAGAAATTTGAAATTCTGCCAGTAACTCGAGCAAAAAGGCTTCAAAGGCTTCATCTGCCCTGTCCACCTCATCAATCAACAATACAGGCGCAACATCTTGCGAAATCGCCTCGAGCAAAGGACGTTTTAACAAAAACGCATCGGAGAAAATTTGTGCCTCTCGCTCCTCAAGCGAACCCTGCCCTTCGGTCATCCGAATCCGCAACATCTGTTTAGGATAATTCCATTCATACAAAGCACTCGAGACATCTAAGCCCTCGTAACACTGCAAACGAATCAAGCGCGTTCCCAAAGCCTCAGCCAGTACCTTGGCGCTTTCGGTCTTACCAACCCCAGCCGGACCTTCGATTAAAAGCGGTTTCTCGAGCGAAAGCATTAACTGCAACGCGACCGCAAAATCATCTGAGGTCACAAACCCTCGAGCCGCGAAACCAGCCCTTAAATCCGCAATCATGCAATCACCGATAAAAATTTATCTGGGTCTTTGAGGAAACGACGTTTACAATTGGCACAAGTAAAGTAATACCTCACGCCGTTGTAATCCGCAAAATGCACCGCCGAGGCAATTTCGATGCGTTCACCATCCACGGGGGAAATAGCAAAAGCATTCTCGGCAGATGGGTCGTTATTCCCAATTTCTGGGGCAGGGCGACCACGAGGGTCGCCCCTACGAAAATCCAATTCATTAACCTGTAGGGGCGAATCTTGTATTCGCCCTATTACCAACGACATTTCAACATCCCCAATTTCTGGCTTTTGATACCCACTCGAATTGGTGAACATTTCACGGCTCGAGTCGCGGGCTTGAATGATTTCGGCTAAAATACTGACCGCAACTTCGGCAGGGGTTTTGGCGTTGATGTCCAGTCCTGCTGGATTGCGAATAGCAGCAACTTTCCCCTGCGGCACGCCTTGTAACTCGAGCAGTTCCCGCACTGTTACAGCCCGTTTACGGCTGGCAAGCAAGGACACAAAACCAACACCCGCCAAAAGTAGCGCCTCGAGAACAGGTTCATCATAATGCCCTTGGGTGGCAACCACAGCCGACAATTTGGCTCGAGTTTCCAGACTTAAATTCTCGAGATACACTGGCAAATCTGGCAAGGCAATCGCACTATTTGGCTCAAGGTCACGCAATTCTGGCAGGGTGACAATTCGCACCACTTTGTATTCAAGAAGCGCCGCCATTCGCGCCACAGCCTCGGCAACTGGGGTAAAACCAGCCACCAACAAAAGCGGCACTGGACTGTGAGGCTCGAGGTAGACATCCACTGCACCTTCAGAAGCACAAGTCATCGGAACGACGATTCCCTCTGCATCAGAGGCATGATGCAGTGTCTCGAGCGTCGCATCTGGACGAATCAGCACAAGGCGGGGTTTACCAAGTTTTAAGGTCTCTAAGGCTTGTTTACGGACAATTTCACGGCTACACGAACCACCAACAAAACCCTGCATTCGACCATCGGCAAAAATTAGCGCCCTGTCGCCAAGGTGAGAAGAAACGGGGGCGCGTCTCGAGACCACCGTGGCGGTCACAAAACTCGAGCCAGTATTTTTTAACTCGAGAACAGTTTGGTAAAAATCTGTGTTCACGTTGAGCCTCGGACAAATAGTTTGTGCAGGACGAGGGCGAGGCGTACCTCGCCCCTACGGTCAAAATCAATGGAAACCATAATCAAATGCCTTATCGCCGCTTGTGCCATGCACTTGGGCGTTAAAAGAAATAATGATTCGGTCTGAATCACCGTCATAAGGCATGGCTTTGTGATTTAGCCAACTTGGGAAAACAATTAAATCGCCAGCCTTTGGAATCACATCAAAATTACTTTGTTGCAAATACGCATTGCCTAAGTCCATGTGCGCTCCACCAAGCAAACCAAGCTGATGCCCATAAAACCGTGTAATCCCATTGGTGTCCCCGGGCATCGCATGGTCTTGACGGCGTTCAAGTGGGTCAATTTGCACATAATACACACCGCTCCACGAACAATTGCCGTGGTTATGAATATCATGAAAACCATAGCTATTGGCAATTTGAAACCATGCCCCAACAATGTGCATTTGCAATTTGCTCGCACCCATGCCCTGCCAAATACTGGCGTTCATCTCGGATGCAATTTCAAACACACTTTCGGAAACAAATCCAAACAATTCTTTAAGACTGGCGTTATCATACCGACTGAGTAAATCATCGCTCGAGGAGTACAAATTCCCAACTTTCGCCCCTCGAGCCTCCAAGTCTGCCTGACGATGCCCGTAAAAAAGTTCAGTCAAATCCGCATTGATGCTTGCGGCATTATCAAAAGAGCGCCGCAGAATCGGAGTAGCCCAATGCTTAGAGATATTATCGCTCATGCCGTTTACTCTGCCATACGAGTTTTAACATTGGCAAACGTCCCCGCAATCAACTTCTGGGCTTGGGCATCCAGCACCCGTCCGCCCACCGTTGCAATTGGACCACGCATCGTCGCCGCCCCACTCCAATCGAGGGTCGTGGTGTTATCCCCATTGTCCTTAATATCTGCGCCAGCCAGCAAATCCACCACACTGCCAAAACCACCACCAGAAATTTTAACATTCATCCGATTGCCGCCTTCCTGCGGCTCGAGGGTAATCTTAAACTTAAAACTCCCGCGAACTGGACCTAAGCCAATGCTAACGACTGCATCGAAATTCTTAGCATCATGCACCGTCACGGTTTTCACATCTGGCAAGCAAGAAGCCACTTTTTGTGGGTCGTTAATAAACGCCCAAACTGCATCTTTGCCAAGTGGCACTTGTTCTGTTCCATTATACTCGAGTTTCAAAAAATCACTCCTTTACGAAAAACAGGGCAGACACGGGGTCTGCCCCTACGGTTAAATACGGTTAATCGGCGGCTTGGGCTTCGGCGGTTCGGATGGCACTCCAAACTTTTTCTCTGGTCAGTGGCATATCTATGTGCTTGACCCCAAGCGGCGATAGGGCATCTATGACCGCGTTCACAAAAGCGGCTGGGCTACCGACGTTCGGGCTTTCACCGACAGATTTTGCGCCAATCGGGTGGTGCGGGCTAGGCGTAACCGTGTGTCCCGTCTCCCAATGTGGCGACTCGAGACTGGTAGGCACAAGATAATCGGTGAAATTGGTACTTAAATTGTTGCCTTCGTCGTCGTAAGCAATTTCCTGCATAAAAGCAATGGCAAAGCCTTCGGTTAAACCACCGTGTACTTGTCCTTCGACAATCATTGGGTTAATAATCGTGCCGCAGTCATCTATGGCTAGAAAGCGCCGCACCTTGGTTTCGCCCGTATCGCGGTCTACATCCACAACTGCCACATATGTGCCGTGTGGGAAAACCATGTTTGGTGGGTCGTAGTACAAGGTTGTCTCGAGTCCGGGTTCGTTATCACCGGGGTTGGTGTAGGCAGCAAACGCAACTTCCTGCATGGTGATGCTTTTACCGGGCGCACCGAGAACATTAAATTTGTAGTCTTTCCACTCGAGGTCGTGTTCGCTTACCTCGAGAACGTGGGCAGCGATTTTACGGGCTTTTTCGCGGATTTTTCGGGCAGCCAGTGCCAGAGCGCCACCCGCTACAGGGGTCGAGCGGCTGGCATATGTGCCGAGTCCGTATGGGGCGGTGTCGGTGTCGCCTTCTTCGACCAAGAAGTTTTGCGGGTCTAAACCAAGTTCTTCAGCAACAA
>JBEGTV010000265.1:0-4474 GCA_041179225.1 Deinococcota bacterium
CTTTTGGGGATTGACCCCAAGGTGCAAACGTGGTGTGCCATGAATCCGTAAATCCTCACCAGCCGTCTCGAATTTTTGACCAAGGTGAATCTCGAGTTCAGTCCTAAATTTTTCAATCCCCCACAACTCGAGCAACCATTTTAAGCGGGCTTTATGGCGTTCTTCACGCAATCCATGAATTCGGTAGAGTTCGACAATTCCGCGTGTTATCTCGAGGGCTTGATGTGGCAAAATCCAGACGTTCAGTTCCTTTGCCAACATCGGGTGCTTACCACCAACTGCGCCGCCAATCATGACGTTAAAACCAAGCTGATCATTTTTTCTGGCTGGATACATGCCAATGTCGTTGGTGCTTGCGCCAGTATCGTGAATATGCCCAGTGATGTGAATGTTCATTTTGCGTGGCAAATTGGCGGTTTCAGTGTTACCTTCGTGCAAATTGGTAATCCAATCAGAGATTTCACGGCAAATCGGCAGCGCATCAATCAATTCGCCATTATCGAGTTGTGCCACACTCGAGGTCACAACATTGCGAATGCTGTCCATACCGTTTTGCAAACTGGTTAAACCAACAGCTTTAAGTCGTTCATAGACTTCTGGGATATGACTGGTGTCCAACCATCGCAATTGTACTTGTTGCCGTGTGGTCACATCCACCAAATCCCTTCCATACTCTTGGGCAATTCCAGCCATGACCCGCAACTGGCTACTCGAGGCGACCCCGCCCGCCACACGAATACGCTGCATTAGGCTTGGCGGTTTGGTTTCTCTGTACCAAAAACCAATCCATTTAATGCGTTGCTGGTCGTCTTTGGATAATTCAGCCACGGGTGTAGCTGCTAAACGCGGGAATTCGTTTAGCAGCTCGAGACCGAGCTTTTCTTGTTTTAAGCGTTCAATTGGATTCATTGTGCTGCACCTACCCTCACCAGGGTCATGTTAGCCACAGTTTATGCAAATTGTCAATTCAAAAGAATCCGAGTGTTAAATTTTAATTGTACATTTTGTAGAATAATAAGCGTATTTTGTAAAGTGTATTTGATTATTCGCACATTTTGCGAAGTCAAAACCCACAGAACGCTCGTTTGATTTTGGTTTTTGTGGCAAAAAATCAGAACATTGGACTCAGGACAAATTCGAGTCTCGAGTCAGACTTGACATCGGGTCAACATACGAGACTTGACATCGGGTCAACCCGATGTTGCATCCTTAAAAAGCCACAAGGAGGCAATCATGAATGGAATCAGTAAAACCAAATCCGAACTCGAGGCTTATATTTTGCAATTCAAAACCATGCTCGAGAATCCGCAAACCCAAGGCGTGATTTTAGTGCTTTGTGACAATAACCTAGCCACTGCCGAGGTTTTTATACAATCTGGTCATGGCTTAGGCATTGGTGAATTTTCGCAACTGGCTGGGGTCAGTGCCGAATCAGTTCGGCATTGGGTTGAGGTTGGTTTAATCGAACCGTATTCATTAAATGGCAAGTTTAGATTCTTGCCACCGCATCTGCTCGAGCTTCGGAGTTTGCAGCAATGGCAAAGTCTGGGTTTAACTTTAGAGGAAATTAAGAGCCGTAAAAAAACAGGCACGATTTTTATTCAGGATTCTCCGATGCAAATTGGTTCTGAAACCATTCCACATGCCACGATTCAGATGTTTCCTCAAGACCATCCGCAAGCCCAAGCCTTGGCTGCACAACAAGGAGAATTTAAGATGTACAGCAAAAAAGAATCTGAAGTTCGAGGGGTGAAACTTGATTATTTACGAACCGATTATGACGCACAAATACTGGCTCTCGAGCAGAAAAAACTCGAGATGGAGAAGCAACTGGAAAATGCAAAGAACTTACGCGCTAAACTCGAGATTAAGGTCTGACTGTGATGGTATTTTCGCCAGCCACAACCCAAAAGTGACGGTCAAGACTGATGACCAAGCCACCATTGCGTTCTGCACAAGCAATCACCAAAGCATCGGATAATCCCAGTAGCAAATTAGCGTAGCGATTAACCAAAATTTGCGCTCTGGTCAAATCTTGTTGCTCGAACTCGAGCGTGAATATTCCATCCAGTAAGTCGGAAATGAATAAATCGAGCATTTTTGTGCCAAAACGAGTTTCGATGAGATAAGCAATTTCTGCCAATATTCCAATTGGAATTCGGTAGCCAGTATTGGCGGAAAAAATGGCTTCTTTGATGCGCTGATGATCTTGGTCTTTACGGTTGAGAAGTGCCAAAACAGCACTGGTATCAAGTGTCATGGAACTCGTGACCATTCAGCTTGCAAAACTTCTTCGGCGTTGGCTGCTTGAAAATCGCTCTCGGCTGCACCAAGAATTCGCATTTTGGTTGCCTTTGATGGTGTGCTAGTTGGATATTGTGACAACAAAAACCGCAACAATGCCTGTTGCTCGTTGGGTGGAAGTTGAAGGGCAGCGTTTTGCAGGTCAGATAGGCTCATATAAACATTGTGCCACAAAAACACAAATTTGAAAGCCATCAACGCAACATGGCAGTACAAGCAATTGCAACTTTATACGGTTTCAGGCTGGTTAATCTGTGCGATTACACCATCTGGGTGACGCAAAAATGCCATGTGGGTGCGGCTGCCTTCGTTAAAGAAAGCCTCGCGTTCGTACACATAACCGTCCTCGAGTAACTTGGCGCAAGTGGCTTTGATGTCGTCCACCACAAAAGCCATGTGCAGTAAACTCGGGGCGGGCATTCCAGAAACTTCGATTAACTCGAGGTCAACGCCTGTGGCGGGGTTGGTAATAAAAGCCGTGGGCATCCCATTGGCGTAGTGCTTACCGCGAACGCGTAGTACAAAACCAAGGGTTTGGTACAAAATAATTCCAGCTTCGACATTGTGGATACCAAGGGCAACATGATGTAATTTCATGCCAGATTATACGTCAAAGTGGTCTCTAATGCGGTCGTCAATAATTTGCATTAGGTCATTTGGCACAAAACCAAGTTGTTTGATTAAACGACTCACATGCACGGCTCGGGTCATTTCAACTTGGGCGCGACTATCAAAATCTAAGCCTGTACGCTGATTAGCTAAAATCACATCGGTACGAAAAATGCGTTCTAAATTACTCGAAAGCGGCATCACTTGAACCAGTACGGCTTGGGCATTGACGCGGTTATTGCTGACCAAAATGGCCGGATGAACTTGTGCAGCTTCGCCTTCTCGTCCGTCGGGCTTAAAATTCACAAGGTAAATATCGCCTCGGCGCAGTAATTTCATGCCTCAAAACCATCGGGTAAATCTAAACCAATCAGGGTTTCTGGATGCAAACGTTGATACTCGGCTTGTTCGGCATAACCCCGTTCCATATCCAAATTTTTGAGGGTTTGAATTGCCAGTGCAACCACGGCACTGCGCGACTCGAGACCATGCCATGCTTGGTATTCATCTAAGAACCGAGCTAGTCGCGGTGGGATGGTGACATTGACTCGGGTTGCTGTTTCTTTTTCAAGTACACTTTTCATGCCATAATATTAGCACACTGTATTCTCGAGTAGAATATAAAACATGGAAAACAGTCCATTTTTTATTGGCAACCGCGAAGGTTTCACGCCGCAGATTGGTCGCTTGATTGGCATGATGAATTATGCGCGTCAAACCACGTTGCAAGCTGTACAGGGTTTAACCCAAGCCGAACTGGATTTACTCCCGGACCCAGAAGGCAACAGCATTGGGATGCTGCTTGAGCATTTTGTGGCGGTAGAGATTGGTTATGCTGCTAGTACCTTTGACAACAACGAGGACTGGGATGCTGCGCTGGGTGAGCGTTGGCGGGCTGGTGGCGATTTAGGTGCGCTTGGGCGAGAGAAAATCCGTGGCAACAAACTGAGCTACTACCTCGAGAACCTGCGGGTGACTCGAGAGAAAACCCTTGCAGAATTTGCGAAGCGCAATGATACTTGGCTTGAAGAACCGATTCCTTTTTGGGGAACAACGGGAAACAGGTACTTTGCTTGGTTTCATGTCTTTGAAGATGAAATCAATCACCGAGGACAAATTCGTTTAATCACTAAGCACATTCCGCGTTTACAAAACCGTGGGATGCTTGGCATTAACCCCGTGGCTGCGAACACCAACGGTACGGGCATGGTACTCGAGGGTGTATCAGAAAGTCGTCCAGCCGAATTGGCTGGTTTGAAAACAGGGGATGTTATTCTCGAGATGGATGGATTGGAGTTATCCACCATGCCGTTTTTCGAGATTCCTTTTGCCAATAGCGTTGGTGTGACCAGTGTTTTTAAGGTGCAACGCGGTATGCAAATACTCGAGTTCAGTGTAACTCGAGTCACACCACAGTAAGTGTAAAATCTTCGGTTAAAAGCGCCTCGAGTAGCTTCTCTGGCGAGGCTGCACTGAATTTAGTACAGATTTTTTAACAAAAACATTGACAATTGGGCTTGGCGTTCCGTAGAATCCCCAAGGTTTAAGAAAAAACAAACGC